>CAZMFK010000062.1:0-8035 GCA_964565545.1 uncultured Caldisericota bacterium
AGTTTTTGGCGGAGTTATATCAGGTTCAGAGATTGAAATATCAAGAGGATCTGATTGGGTTTCAATATCCTGAAGCTGAGAATCAAGCACATGGATATTTTGAAGCTCAATTTTTGATTTGCCAACTCTAAGGGCTTTTCCATTGATTTCCAGCAAAATTCCTTCTCCTGTAACACCTCCAGCTTTACCTTCGCGGCCTATTCCTACATGAATCTTGTTGCCTTCAATTTTCTTTAGAAATATGGTTGTTTTGCCGCCAGTTCGCAAAAAAGTGCCTTCAACAATTCCCTCTTCGAGGATTTGAACGTAGAAAGGATCATAAAGGATATCCATACTTATGCCTTGAATGCTTGAAGGACTGGATATTTTAAGCTGAACGTTCCATTGCTCTCCTATTTCAATATTCATTTGAGAAGGATCGAAAGTCAAATCGCATACCTGTTGAGTTTTATAGTCGTTTTTATTTAATGCAAATGAAGCGGTTTTATCTTTAAAATGATTGATTGAGCTTAAGTTCGAACCCTGATAATAAAGAGATAAAATTTCTTGGTAGGATGCTCCTCTTTTTGCTTGAGCAGATGCTCCGTATTGAGACATGCCCACCCCATGACCCCAGCCTCTTCCGTATATGTAAATCCATTTTTCTTTTTTTGATGGAGGATTCATATAGTCTTTCCAATAGGGGTCAGTAAGTTGACTTTCCCAAACAAGGATGTCAAACCAGGTGCTTTTTAAAGAAAAAATAGATTGAAACTCCTGACCACTAAGGACTATCTGGTCTTTTTCGCTATTGAGCTGAATTTTCCTAACTCGAGGAGAGGAGCCTTTTTCCAGGATGTAAGTTGAGTTTATGGAGCTTATTTTTTCATTTCTACCCTTAGATGAAAGATGCTGATGGATGGCATTTAAAAATTCATCAGCTTTATAACATTTATACCAGGTAAAATGGGGCGAAACTTCTTCACCTTCTGAAGAAACCCCTCTCAAATAATCTCGGGGGCTTCCTGACCAAACGAATTCGTTATTTTCAGTGTGGCCACCACTGGTAGAATGAAAAACACCTTCAATTAATTGACCATTATACGATAAAACCTGACCTTTGGTTGCTGCAATAGCTAAATCAGTTTCTGAGAAATAACGTTCTCCCAGATAAACTTGAGAATAAGTGTCATTAGTAAGATCGAAATGTTGAGAGCTTTTTCGAGATTGAATCGCTCTAGACCAGGCAAATGATCTGCTGGCTACTGCTTGAGCTTTTAATGCCTCGAAAGGCCATCTATAGGGCATTTCAGCAGGCACAACGCTTCGAAGGTATTCTTCCAAGGGGAGTTCGTTAATTACCATCAGTTGTTGCTGGGGGTGAAAAGCTGTAAGCATATGGAAAGGATAAGATCTGGATTTATATTTCCAGAGAGCATTTTTGGCATCCTCCATGTACCAAAGCCGAGGGCTTTCTTGGGAATGGAACAACGCTGACCTTAAGTAAATGGGCCTTTGAAGCCATTGAAGAGTGGCAAAAAGTTTGTTTTCAGCTATCGAAAGAATGTTAAATGAAGTTCCTGAAGCAGATAATAGCATAGAGCAGAAAAATGCAGCATCAACTGAATGATCAAATGGACCTGTTTCAACATAAAATTGATTTTTTTCATCTTCTACCATGAAAACGTGCAAATTGGTCTTGTGAACACTATCAGCAATTAAGTGGGCTTTCGAGAGAGCTTCGTGCCAGGGAAATGAAAGGTTTGTTCTGGCAAGGTATCGGGGTTTGGTGGAAGGAGTGCATAATGCAAGCATAAGATGAGAAGAAGATAAGGTAACATAGTTTTGTGGATTTATTGCTGAATGGCATTTCCATTCGGAAGAGGAAGCTGAAAAATCATAAGCAGTCTCTTTGCTATCAATTAAGACTCGAATAGTGATATCATCTTTTATCTCAAACGAAAGCGTTACGGAAGGATATGGAAAAAAAACAACAAAACAGTAAAACGTTAAAATTAATGACAACAACGTTTTACGAACCAGCTTATTCATTTTTCCTCCCCACATGTCTGCTGGCTTAAACAGCGGTTTGCATGCCATTTCAATTGAAAACCCTTTCTATTTGTGCATTATTATAGCTTTACTTGTTATTTTAATCAAGAAAATTCAAGAGTTAATGGGATTTTATGGTTACCAAAGGATAGCTTTTCTACTAATTTGCTCTTAAAGAATGCTTGACTTTGAAACGGGATATTTTATATATTAAACCGTGACGAAAAATTTGTTGGGTTTATGGTAGCTTATCTCTTTTGAAAAGGAGAGTACTAAGAATGGTTAAAAGTAGAACTATTAGTCTATTTGTGGTTTTTGCATTACTCTTTTCCTGGTGTTTTACCAATATTGAGTTTAGCCATGCAAACAACCAGCGACACGCTCTTATCTATGAAACAAGACCCGAAACCATTGAACATTACAAATCTTCCGGGTTTCCTGTTATTGAAATTTATGAATCCTATTTCCTTTCCCGTCTCAATAATCAACAAGAAGACTTCTTGAAAAAGAACAAAGTTTCCTACACATACATTAATGGTATTGGCTCTCTCCATTTCGGAGGATATGATTTTAAGCCTGACGGGCTTAAAAATATTGACTATCCCCAAGACTTAAAAGGTAAAATTGGCCAATACTCTCCTGAAGATGAAGCTTTATTCCTGCTTCAGTTTATTGGTCCTGTGAAACCTGAATGGATTAACGAGCTAAGCCCAACACCTTATATGCTTTTTCCCATTTCTCATTTTGGATATTTACTTAAGACCACCGGCAATAACGCCAGCGCTCTTCGCATAAAAAGAGAAGTTGCCATGGTTGGCTATCTTCCTCCCGTTCTTAAAATCCACCCTGAACTCATTAAAATGGGATCAGCCAATGTCGATCTTGAAATGGTTACCAGTGCTGATTTCAACCTAAACAGCTTTTTGCAGCAGCATCAGATTAATGAAAAATATGCAATTTACGATAAAATCGGGCATCTCGGGTTTCTCCGACTCATGGGACAGCACACCAATTTGTTGGGCTCTTTTTCACTGAGTCCTCGCATTATTAGTATTTCGCCCTATTATCCTCCTCAACTATTAAACGCAGAGGCTGCTCAGGTTGTTGGGATTCGTGATTCTGGTCATGCTGACTTGACGCCTTATACTGGTTTGGGAGAAATTGTTGCTGTAGCTGATACAGGCCTTTCTACCGGTGATTATGCTACGGTTCACCAATCTTTCCAAACAGCAACTGATAGAATTGTAGCAGCTATTTATTACCCTGGCACTGGAAACACGGACTGGGCAGACAATTCCGGCCAGCATGGCACTCATGTATGCGGAACTGTGCTGGGTAACGACGGGACCAACTACAAAGGCATGGCTCCGGAGGCAAAATTAGTAATACAAAGCATAAAAATTCCTGGTTCGGGAGGATTGGCAACTCCCCCAATGAGCACTTTGTTTGGTGATGCTTATAATGCTCAAGCACGTATTCATACTAACAGCTGGGGTTCTTTTGGCCCAGGCGTAAATGTTTATGGAGCTTCAGCTATTGCAATTGATTCTTATCAGTGGGAAAAAAAGGATTTTTCAGTTCTTTTTGGTGCTGGAAATTCAGGTCCTAATCCCGGAACTCTCAGCGCTCAATCTAATGCCAAGAATAACATAGCTGTTGGAGGAACTCAAAACAATAAACCCGGATTAGACCCTAACCGTGTTTATACCCCTTCCAGTCGTGGACCTACAGGAGATGGACGTTATAAGCCGGATGTTGTTGCTCCTGCTCAACAGGTGCGTTCTACCGTAGATACCAATACCTATGGCACAAAAAGTGGAACATCCATGGCTACCCCGGTAGTTGCTGGTTCTCTCGCATTACTCCGTCAAAAATATGGCATGGTTACCTCTGCTTTGCTGAAGGCTATGCTTGTAAATGGCACTACAGGACATGGTTTAATAGATCAGGGTGGCGTTCAACGCATTTGTCCCAATACAATTTTTGGATGGGGACGTATTAATGTTGAAAAGTCAACTGAAGACGGTATTCGCTATTGGGACGTTACCGGCACCAATGGTTTGATGACTGGACAGTCTCTTGCATTAACGGTTGATGTTTTTGATAGCTTCAACCCTTTTAAAGTCAATCTTGTTTATACTGATCCTCCTGGAACTCAAGGAGCTAATCCTTCATTGGTTAATGATCTGGACCTGATAGTACGAAGTCCCAGTGGAGATGTTTTCCGCGGAAACCTCTTTGATGCTAATGGATATTCTGTTACACCAGCTTTTGTTAAAGATGACCGTAACAATGTTGAAGGAGTGCTAATTAGCGATCCTGAGGTTGGTGTTTGGGAGATTGAGATTGTAGCCATATCGGTTAGCCAAGGAGAGCCAGCTACCGGAAGACAACCATTTGCAGTGGTAGCCTCTGGCAGCGTACAAGATCCTGGGCCAGAACCTCCTGATCCCAATCCTTCTTTCAGAATGGAAGTTATGCCAAATCATCGCGAATTGGTTCAAGGTGATTCCACTTCATACCAGATTAATTTTACTTCTATTGATGGTGGGCATGGTTGGATTGAAATGAAACCCATTCAATTTACAGGAGGATTTGGTGATCCTGCCAATGTTGGGATTTCATATGATTTTTACCCAAGCCCTCAGATATATCTCCCTTCAGGCATGACGGTATCGCTAATGCTTCGTATCGATACTTCTGACGATACTCCTCTGGATTATTACCCCATGACTGCTATTGCAGAAATGGATGAATTCACCAGAGGAATAATCGGTGCTTTGGATACCTTCAGTATGCGAGTTATCCAGGAACCTACCTATTATCTAAGTCTTCGACCCTCCCGAGCAACCATATATCAGGATGAGTCGACTTATACTCGTATTACCGTTCAACCTCGTTTTGAATTCAATGAACAAGTCCATTTTCAGGTTGTTGGACTCCCTGTCAATACCACTTATACTCTTGAGCCTAACCCAACAACCAGCAGCATGGTTCATGAATATCAATCACAACTTACTATATATACTGAAAAAACAACGCCGACAGGGATTTATGATGTTTTCATCGTGGGTACAGCTGAGTTGGAATCGGGAAAATTGGTTGAACGCACTGTTGTTTTTAAGCTTGAAATCCTTCCCCGGGTAGCCCGGCACAAAGTTGAGATTTATCGCAAATCTCTTCCGGATTCAATCCAGATGCCCTGCAAAGAAAACGACAATAAAAATGTGATGATTAAATACCGAATCCAAATTCGAAATATTGGCAACGAAAAACTGGAACGCAATCGAATTGAGATCCAGCTAGATCCAAATCTTGAACTAGTTTCATCTGAACCCTCAGGATTTTATACAGATGGTATATTAAAAATTGATCTTTACGATATGAATGAGCCAAAAGATTCAAGACCTGGAGATTGTTGGCCAGCCAGAGACTGCAAGGCAATCGGTTATCCTGGCTTGAGCGATAACGATGGGCATTATTTAGTCATATATGCTCGATTAAAAGCAAGTGTTTCAAAAATTTCAGCTTCTACATTGATGGAAAACCGTATTACATTTATTTCTGATCCATATTATATTGAGAGTTTTCCTTTCTATACCATGCTTCATCCTTGTCCAGGAGCAGAAAACCCCCTGTATTTTAAAGCCTATGTTGAAAATCTAAATCCTGATGGTACTATCAATGCCAATACCGAAGTTCGTATCCGGTTTAAAATTGAAGGTGGCTCAGGAGAGTACACTTATACCTGGAATTGGAGCGATGGCAACGTTTTGAACGATCAAAGCTTAGGCAATGATGAAGTTTTGCTCCGCCATACTTACCAAAGAGCAGGAGTATATCGTATAGCTATTACAGCCAAAGATTCTAACGGAAGGTTTAAGAAGGGTGAGATTGTTTTACGTATTAAGTAATCCAATTGAACCATTTGCTTTGTTGCAGGTTATTTTTTACAGGAGTTAAGAGACATTCGGAGAGAGTTATAAATGCTACTCTCCGAATGGTCTTTAGTTGAAATTTGATATTTTTTATGTACCACAGGAGAGAAGTGATGAAAATGAAAAAAAAGCTATCTTTAATTTTAACAATCATGTTTGCTCTTTGCGCAACACTTATCAACTTTACTTCAATCAGCTATTCCAATCAAAGCGCTGCCAGCGAATCAGATATTTTTTTACCTGTTATTCCAGGCACAGCAGGGAATGCATATTTTTACTTTACTAATAATTCTCGAAGAGTTTCAACTCTTTTTGCCAAAATAGTAGAAAAACAATTTCCGAATGGTCCAGACGATCCCAATTGGTTTACCCAGTTTTGTTATTCCAATATTTGCTTTTTAGAAGATGGCGAATCCCCAAACCGCATTCAACCGGGTCGCCAGGAAGAAATGCATATTACTCTCTGGCCCATGGACGATGCCAAGGTGGGAGATAAAGCCAAAGTAACCATTGAAGTATGGCCCACTTCTGATCCTAAATTAAAAGAACGGATAACAGTTTATGCAATCGTAGTCAATAAAAAAACCATTAAAATGGTAATAGATTCAAAACAAGTTGCGGTCACCACCGGAAAAGAAACTAAAAATATAACCCTGGACGTTCCTCCAATGATCATCAGTGGACGTACTATGGTCCCTCTTCGCTTTATTGGGGAGGAATTAGGTGCAGGGATTGATTGGGAAGCAAAAGATCGCCGAGTAACTTACCAGCTTGGAGATATGAATCTGATGTTTTGGGTAGATCAAAAAACTGCCCGTATCAACATAGGACCCAAATATACCAAAAATGTAGCCCTGGACGTAGCTCCCATCATAGTTCAAAGCAGAACTCTCGTGCCTGTGCGCTATGTATCCGAATTCTTAGGGGCAGAAGTTGGATGGAATGCTTCTACGCGTACAGTTACAGTGGATTTTCCCAAAGTTGAAGAATCAAAAGTATAAAAAAGATTAGGATTTTATCAGGCGATCATGCCTGGCAAGGAGTTTAGCATGACAAAGAGTATTGTTAAGTGGATTGCAGGGTGCTTAAGTTTTTGTCTCATCAGCACAGTGGCATTAACCGGGCAAACTGTCGTGGTTGCATCTTCAGGAAGCAAAGCAGCAACAGGCATTCAATTTGTTGGGCAAGGCGGATTTCAAAAAGGTGTTTTTTGCGAGCCAACCTATCTGAATGTTGAGCAACAAAGACTTTATGTGTCTGATAGCAAAAATAACCGTATCCAGGCTTTTATTCGTGGCAATGTGTTTCAACTGGCCTTCGGTGGTTTTGGTCAAAATGAGCGCGAGTTTGATGGAATTGCAGGAATATGCTCTAATTCACAAAATCTCTTTATTGTTGACTCAGCTAACTCCCGTATTCAAGTTATTAGCTCTCAGGGTTCTTTTTCTTTTCAATTTGGTCGATTTGGCAGCAACGACGGACAAATGATTTATCCAACGGACATTGCTATTGATGGTCAAAGACTCTATGTCGTTGATACTGGTAATCACCGCATTCAGGTTTTTGATTTGAAAGGCAAGTTTATTACAAAATTTGGTAGATTTGGCAAAAGCGATGGTGAATTTAATCAACCTCAGGGTATTGCTGTAAATGAAGGTAAAGTTTATATTTCCGATACTGGCAATCACCGGGTGCAGATTTATGATACTGAAGGCAATTATCTATCAAGCTTTGGCTGGTTTGGTACCGAAGAAAAGGCTTTTAATCAGCCACGAGGCATCCTGGTAGACGACAACACCTTGTATGTGGTTGATTCGGGAAACAGAAGGGTGCAAATGTTTTCAACCGCTGGAGTTTTTAAAGAGCAGTTGACTTATGATGGCTTCAAAGTTCCTTTTGACGTCAGCATTTTAGAAAACCGTTTAATTGTTTCTGATCAAAAAGCAAACCGAGTTTTTGTTTTTGAAAAAAGTGGACGTTTTTTTGGTCTTTTTGGAGTTGACGAAAGCACCAGTGGAAGATTTGTAAAGCCCATTTCAATTTCAGCATCTGACACTCGCATTTAT
>CAZMFK010000063.1:0-7931 GCA_964565545.1 uncultured Caldisericota bacterium
TCTATGGCCTTCGATACGAGGTAATCGTCTTTTTTTGGCCCATCGACCATTACCATCCATAATAATGGCAATATGTTGGGGTAATGACAAATCAGATTTCCTTTATCTCAGCTTCTTTTCGTTTAACGTCCTGATCAATAAGTTGAATATGTTGATCAGTAATTTTCTGGATTTCTTGTTCAGCCCTTTTGCAATCATCTTCCGAAATCACTTTGTTTTTCTCAAGTTTTCGAATACGATCATTGCCATCTCTACGGATGTTGCGTATGGCTACTTTTGCCTCTTCGCCAAATTTTGAAATAACTTTAACCAAATCGTGGCGTCGCTCTTCTGTAAGAGGCGGAAATATGATTCGAATCTGCCGACCGTCATTGAGGGGGTTTATGCCAAGATTCGCTTTTTCCAGTGCTTTTTCAATATCTTTCAATGTGTTTTTGTCCCAAGGCTCAATCACGAGAGTTTTATTATCTTGAGTAAAAATATTGGCCATCTGGTTTAAAAAAATATTACCCCCGTAACTATTGACATGAATTTTGGAAACAATGGCAGGATTGGCTTTACCAGCACGTATAGTATTAAAATCTTCGTGTAAAGAGGATATGGATTTATTCATACGCTCCTTCATATCTTCAATAATCAGCTCTTTAGATTCATCCATGGTACTTCCTCCTTTTAAAAATAAATTATTTTTCTTCTGTGGTGATCATGGTGCCAATAGAAAATTCTGAAGAAATAGCTTTTGAAAGGTTTTTAGGGTCTTTGATGGAAAAAATTTTCATTGGCATCTTATGGTTTCTGCATATGATTGCGGCAGTTTCATCAATAATACGAAGTTTTTGTTGAAGGATTTTATCGTAACTAATAGTTTTGTACAATACTGCATCCTGATTTTTTCGAGGATCGTCATTGTAGACATAATCCACTGTAGTAGCTTTTAAAATAATATCAGCTCCAATTTCAACAGCTCTTAAAGCAGATGCCGTATCTGTGGAAAAAGTTGGACAGCCAGTTCCCCCTGCAAATAAAACAATAAAACCTTCTTCAAGGTAGCATATAGCATTTTTCCCATAATGGGGTTCAATTAAAGGTAGCAAGGGAAGAGGACTCATGATTTTAACGTTTAGACCGGTTTTTTCGAGAACAGCTTGAAAAACCATTGCATTTAGCATAGTTGCAGTCATGCCAATCATATCAGCTTTTATTGGTGAGATATTGTTATCTGAAGCATCTCGACCCCTCCAGATATTGCCCCCTCCAATCACTACCGCAATTTGGACTTTTTTTTGATTTAGTTTTTTTATTTCATCTGCTAATAGCGAAACAGCCTTCATGCTGAAGCATGAAGGCTGTTCGCCATTGAGTGATTCACCAGAAAGTTTCAGTAAAACACGATGATAGATTAATCTTGAGTTACTTTCTACTTCCATCGATAGGTTATTCTTCTTCGCCTATTTTAAAGCGGCAAAATCTTCTTATGGAGATGTTTTCCTGCAAAGTTCCAATAGTTTGTTGGATGAGACCAAAAATAGTAATTTTAGGGTCACGGATGGTTGGCAACTCTAATAAGCATACTGTTTTATAAAAAGCATCCAATTTACCTTCAAGAATTTTTTCAATAATATGATCTGGCTTATTCTCTTTTTTTAGCTGATCGCGATATATTGCTTTTTCTGCTTCCAACACTTCAGGACAAACGGACTCACGGTCAATATAAACAGGACTGTCGACAGCTATCTGCATCCCTATCTGACGGGCAAGCTCTTTGAATTCTGGTGTTTTTGCGACAAAATCGGTTTCGCAGTTAAGCTCAACTAAAACACCCAATTTTCTGTCATGATGAATATATGATTCAACGATACCCTGATTGGTAGCTCTGCCAGCTTTCTTTTGGGCTGTTGCTAGACCTTTCTTCCGAAGCTCTTCGACAGCTTTTTCCATATCGCCACCGCAAGCTTCAAGTGCTTTTTTGCAATCCGATATGCCTGCAGATGTTTTCTCTCTGAGCTCTTTGATGTGATCCATGGTAATATTCATTAAATTCTCTCCTCATTATCAAAATCAGTTGAAATAGGAGCTTCATCGTCATCATTGGTTGGTGAACTTTGTTCATCTGATTTATCTGCAGTGTTGTTTTCGCTTTGAGTTTCATGAGGAGGCTCTGCGTTGTCATTTTCTGTAGGCAGATCAGTGCTTTGGAAACCTTCTTTTCCTTCAATTACAGCTTCAGCAATAAGAGAAGTAAAAAAACGAATGGAACGAATAGCATCGTCATTGCCAGGAAGAGGAAAATCAATTTCAGTGGGATCACAATTGGTATCAACAATTGCAATGGTTGGAATACGCAATCTTCGGGCTTCCAAAATTGCCAGACGTTCTTTGTGAGTGTCTGTTACAAAAACAGCCTGGGGTAGTTCGGTCATTTCTACTATTCCAGTCAGAAATTTTTCAAGTCGTAGTTTTTCTTTTCGAAGCTTGGCAGCTTCTTTTACAGGTAATTTGTCGAATTCACCGTTTTCATCCCGTTTTTGTAGCTCTCTCATAAAATCAATGCGGTTGCGGATTGTTTGAAAATTGGTTAATGTTCCGCCAAACCATCGCTCATTAATGAAATGCATACCTGTTCTTGCTGCTTCTTCTCGTATAATGTCCTGAGATTGCTTTTTGGTTCCTACAAAAAGAATTCGGCCACCCTGGCTGGAAACATTTCGAACAAATTTGTACGCCATTTCTGCTCGTTCAGCTGACTGACGCAAATCAATAATATGAATCCCATTTCGTGAAGTAAAAATGAAATCCCGCATTTTGGGATTCCAGCGTTTGGTCTGATGACCAAAATGAACTCCTGCCTCTAAAAGGCTTTTCATGTTTACAATACCCAAAAAAATCCTCCTTATAAAGTGGTTACAACCTCCATTCTCCCATACCTGCAAATCAAATTTGCAGACCACTTCAAGAGAATGTGCATGGTCGAAGTTATTTTAATGATTTTTACTGTACTTCGCAACTATAAAATTGCAAAGGAGTTTATGGTTCGAGATATGAATCCACAAATTGGTACAAAAAGGGGAAATGATGGTCATCAATTGCCAGGTGATGATAGATTATCTCGCGATTCTGATTAATAAAAAAGATATTTGGAATCCCGGAAACTCTGTACAAGTCATAGGTCTTGCTATAAAGATCAATCAAGATAGGATACTCAACACCATAATGTTCAAGAATCTCGTTTCTTCTGCCCTGTGTATCAGTAGTGCTGGTATCAATTCCCACTAAAACTACCCCTTTGTCTAAATAGGTATCATTAAAGCGAACAAGATTGGGTATTTCTTTGATACAAAAAGGGCAAAAGGTAGAATAAAAATTGATAGCTACCAGCTGAACATCTTCCCTATCCAGAGTATTGTAAAGGTTAAATTCTGTTCCATCCAGAGCTGGTAATGTAAAATCAGGCGCAGGCATCAAAGCATCCAGTCTTCGAATTGTGAAAGCAATGTCAAGTCTTTCGCTGAGAATTTCATAAGGTGTATCAAAAAAAAGCGCTAATGTACTCGCATCCAAAACAATTCTTCCTGAGCGGATTTCAAAAAAAAGATTTGGCTGAAGTTTGTTGTTAATATGCCCCTGACGGTTTTTCAAGGATATCTGGAGTTCTTGATTATTTTTAGAAATACTTGCTATTTTTTGTTCTTCGTTCCAATGCACATCATAGCGCAGCAAATTAGCATAACTTCGCAAAGGTATCAAAAAGGTCTCCCTGGAATTATTCCATACGGAAGTAGCATCCATAGTCACAGGTTGTCCACCAACTTTATAATAATATTTACCAACAGAAAAAACTACTTCCTCAGAAACATCAAGAGGGTTTTCCACTGGACTGCTCCAAACAGAAACAGGAAAAAATATAATTATACATAATATTAAAGCTAGTTTTTTAATAATTTTATTCATTTTTTCAAATTTTCCTCCGTGGACTCATTTCTTTCTTTCATTATGCTTCTACGAATATCATATGAAAAAGGGGTAGTTTCGCACAAGTCGCACCCAAGGCAATTTACTTTTCCAAACTTCATGCGATACAATCCAATCACAATCGCCAGACCTATAACAAAGGGGAATCCTTTCAGAATGTTGATATAATCTGTTTTAGTAGTGCTGAAGAAAAAAGCAAGAATGACCAAACCAACAAAGGCACTAATGGATGCTAAAATAGTCATCCAAAAAGGATGCATAAATTTACGCGACATGAGCACCAGCAGGATAAAAATGAAACTGACAGGAACTGATGCTGCATTGACAAAACAGGGAATCACCAAAGCATAAATAAAGCTTGAAATCAGTGAAATATACAAAAGTTGTTTTCGATTAAGGTGAAACCGACTGCTGATGTAACTTAAAAAAATCATGGGTCGAAGCAAACATCCCATTAAGGGTAAAAAAGCATCAATCAAAGGAGCTGTAGCCAAATAAAACACAAAGCCAATAGTGCCAAAAAGTGCAATTTGAACTAATTCTTTAGTTTTCATAAAAAGCTATCAAAATCCCCATTCCATGAATCAACAGGTGTCATTAATCGGAAGAGACGATGAAAATTAAGCCTTCTCAAAGTTTCAACAGCAATCTTGGTTTGATAATAGGAATCACCCACAATAACAATTTCCGTCCAGCGATTGGTAGGAAATATCCAATCCACTAATTCAAGAAGGGGTAGATTAATTGACCCCTGGATGTGTTTTGCGCTGAATTGGTCAAACTCTCGCACATCCACAATCATAACTTCATGATTTCCATTGAGTAATTCTTTTAACCTTTTATTGTTGATGTCATCAGGATAGGGTAAAATTTCTTTTTCAAGGTCAGCGCAGACTTCTTCATCGGAACAGCTGGAGCAGTCCGCTACCCAGCTTTGAAGGGTATTAAAGTAGTGTACAAAGCGATTTGAAAAGGACATTTCGCTAAGCCAACCGACAAATGAGACTCTAAAAGTTTTAAAACGATGCGAGAATATTTTGGGATTATAACCAGGATCAAGTGGCGTTCCAGAAACTTGTTGAAGTACAATTTCCTTGACCTGGTCGGGATGCATTTGGGCTTCCAGCCAGGGTATCTGGGGACGGGAGTGAAAAAAAAGATAAGCAACAACAGATAGAAAAATAGCTACCACCACTACATCGGACCATCGAACTAAACCCTTGAGGGAGAAACGCTTTCCCATATGCTTCCTAACCACCTTTAATACAAAAACTCTGCTGCTGGTTTAGTTAACTTCTTCACCAGCAGCAGAGTTCATTTAATCAATTAAAATCAAATGCTTACTTGGGATATACTACTACCACAGCTCCTGAAGCAAATCGGACATCACGAGGATTCCAGGTAACATGAGCTCCTAAAGCTTCAGCAACAAAACGAACAGGAACGAAAGTTCGACTTCTTCGAATAGTAGGGGCAACGTTGTCAGGCATGTTGTACTGCTGTCCGTTGACCCTTCCAACTGGGTTGTCAATCCAAAGCTCAACTCTGGAACTACCCAAAGTAATGGTAACTTTTCGTTCTTTATCGTTCCAGTCAACCTTTGCGCCCAATCCTTCAGAGATTGCCCTAATAGGCACCAGGGTGCGGTTGTTGGTGATAAATGGAGGAGCATCAATCTGTTTGGCAATTTCATCAACGTGCATAATAAATTTATTAATATAAACTCGGACTACTTTACGTTTTGTATTGGGTGGATTTATCAGATTGTTGATAGTCATCAGCTGTTTGCCATTAGGGTCAAATTTGTAAGCCCGGTTTTGTTCGGGGTCGGTAACCCAAATATTGCCATCAAGGTCAATGGTTTGAGAAGAAGGGCGAGTTAAAGCTGAGAGAGAAATATGTCTGACAAAATTTCCTCCTCGATCAAAAATTGAAATGCGCTTATTTCCTCGCTCAAGAATAAACATTTTGTCCCCATGGCTATCATGGAAGTCAAAATCTACATCAATAGGGTCTCGAAATTGACCGTTGCCGGTGCCAGCACTACCAATATTTCTGACAAATTGTCCGGTCAAGCTAAAAACAACAATACGGTTATTTCCAGTATCTGCAACGTATAGTTCATGTTTTTTATCATGTACCCGGTAAACCATGCCTTCAGGATTCATCAATTGGCCATTTCCAGAACCTTTGCTGCCAAAATCGCGTAGCCAAAGGCCGTCCCGGGGATCTTTGATACCTCCAGGAGGTGGTGCCCAGTGATTTATTTTGCAACCTTTGCGATCCAGCAAAGCTTGGGACTTAACTTCATCTATTTCAGTCATGGCTACGCCCCACATTTCTTCAGTTTTGCCAGCACCAGTGCCAGGGTTGCCATTTTTGTGGTGGGTGTGCCCATCAAGTTCATAGATATAAGAATGACCGGTATCAGGATCTGCAATTCCTAAAACGTCTGTGAGTCGACAGGTAACAATATCTACAGGACGTTTCAGAACCCAGCGTTCACCTGTAGTATGGGTGGATACGGTGGGAACAACCACACCGATGAAAATCCCGTCGGTGGTATACTTCAAAACTCGAGCTTGCACTGGATCAGTTACCAAAACGTAATAACCAAAAGAATTGGTATAAATACCAATTTTCTCTGGTCCGGCAGCCCGAAGGTTCTCTGCAGGACGGACCAACACTAAGCCCATCATCAGGGACATAGCAACAATCAATGCCCAAAGGCGTTTGTTTTTAAGCATCACTTAACTCCTTTATTAATCAACACAATATTATTCGATATTCTTTCCCACTAATCGAAGAGTGGCAGCTTGGTCCATAACTTTTTTGCTGTCGCGTTCATTATTATGGAATATGGCAGCAGCAAAGAGAATATCCGACCATCCATTGTCGGGGACTTCAAAACTGTAAAGGTCGCGGTTGGTAGGTTTTCTTGGTCTTGAAACTTCCAGGGTATACATACCAAATTCAAACATGCCGAAGGCCTTAACAATAGCAGCATCACCGCTTGCTGGATCATCTTTTATGATGTAAAGGGGAGCTTCATTGCCAGCGACAAACTCTGCTGGAGCGATTTCATCTTCAAGGCGATTGAAATAAAAACCATACTCGCCAGGGAGATGATGCCAGGTAATGCGATTGTTGAATCCAGGATCATCAATGCTGACATTTGGAGGTAGAGCTTCCCAGAGATAGGTGGCCATAATTCCTTTGGCATTGGTAACTCCAGGGTTCCAATTCCAGAATTCCTGGATGTCGCTGGGGTTGTCAGTACCCATATAGCGTCGGTTCAAATCATCAGGCTGGTCGTGACAAAGAGGTGTGCAGGCTTCTTCAGGAAAGTTGGGCATATTCATCACATCCCAAACAAGAGCAAACCCATCAGAGGAAAAATCCCAATTCCATGAACCATCGTCTCTAACGTACCATTTGCCAATAGTGCTTAAAGGCTCAGGGTCCAAATCAAGCCAACGGAAAAGAAAATAAATATTATCGTCGTCATAATATGATTTCATTTCAAATTCAACGCCCGATTCGAGATAACAAGTCGTGCTGGTTATGTTTTGCCATATTTCTTCATCATCAATTCCATCAAGATTGACTGAAGCTTGCTGATAACGAGATTCTACAATAGTAGTCGTTCGATCATCTGGCTTTTTAGGGGTGCCCCCATCTTTGCTTCCTCCGCCACAACCGGAAAAAATAGCCAAGCCAATTGCCAGAGAAAGAAGGACTGCTGCAGGACGAAATAACATTTTTGTTCCTTTCATACTAATTCTTGCCTCCTTTTAATAATACCTTTATTAAATGATAAGGTTTCATCAATCTTTATTCTTCAACTAAAACTATTCTACCTTCAATAACTCGGTCAACAGGAATGCCATCTTTAAAGCTGTTTTGGATATACCTGAAAACTTCTTTTCGCAGTGATAGATCCTGATAGCGAATAATTTCGC
>CAZMFK010000064.1:0-7912 GCA_964565545.1 uncultured Caldisericota bacterium
CAATATGATTTTTCTGGAGCAAAACAAGGAGTTTATCGTTTTAAAAATTTCGTTGCAAACGATGCTGGAGTAATTAGACTCAGGGTCTTAACTCATAACAGGCGAAGCTTTGGATCTACAGATATTGTAGTTGAGCATCCTCGTGTGGATTATACCATTATGGACATGGATCAAAATATTGTTCAAGAAGCAGTTATAGGAGGAATGTACCAAATTCAGGCAAAATTACTTGGACCGGATGGGAAAGTGTTAGTAGGTTCAGGTTTGCATTTTCTTCCATATGTAACAGGATTTTCAGAAAAATGTAAAGATGCAACTTTGCATATGGCTTATTCTCTTGATCAAAAGCTTGAAAAAGACGATGTTTTTGCTTTAAGCACTTCCTTTAGCACCATTTTTGACAAACAAAAGAGGTTAACGAGTCAACCTGACTGGTTTGGAAATGGTTGTATATACAACGATCCCTATGAAGGCTACTATCGAATGGGAGATCGAAATAGTGATAGAAAAATAGATGCTAATGATGCTTTCAAAACTTCTGATGGTTCAGTTAAATTTGTGCTTCTGGCTACCGATCTATTAAAAACAGGACATTTAATAGGGTGGAATAGTTTGATTCTTGATCTGCGTCTGTCAGATGTTGCTGGAGGAAAGCCAGAGGATTTTGGCAATTCCTTGCAGCGTCGTTACAGACCCGATGGCGTTTTCCATGCTGATTGGTTTGGATATAGCTCAAAAACAGTGGATATTCAGATGACTCGAGTCAATATAACTGATGCTTCTGGAAACAAGCTTACAAAAGAAGCCCATCATGCACAAAACATTGACTTAATTGCTGGGAAGGAATATCATTTGCTGGTAACCCTTGACTCCAGGGCAACTCATATGTCAGGCATTGCTTTATATCAGCAGGATAAATTGTTGGAAAAAGTATACTTATCGGAAAACTCCCAAACGCTTCAATTGAAAATTACTCCTATGGTTTCAGGTGAAAGCGCTATACAAGCAAAAGGCATATTGGACTATAGCCCCTGGCTGGCAGATGAAATTGAAACCTGTCTTGACCTGTTTGCCTTGGATGTTGTACAAACTGCCCATCTTGAAATAATCCGAGGGCATTATCTATACACAGATATCCGTTCAGAAGTGTTAGTTCAGGCCAAAGACCACCTGGGCAATCCCCTTACTTCCGAGCAGGTTATTATCAAAGGACAGAAAGATCAATGGAAAGAAATGCTTGATTCTGAGGGAAGAGCTCGATTTTCAATCACTGCAGAGCTTGCTGAAAATCTTTTACTTACTCTTGAAAAGACTAAAGTATTAGAGCCAATTTCTATCAAAGTCTGGGATTCCAAAGTTCCTCCTGCTCTTGAATTGGATGAGTATCCTAAAAAAACCCCTGAAAAAGAATATACCTTTAAGGGATGGACCTGGCCTGGCTCCCACTTAACAGTTAATCATGAGCCGGCATCAGTAAGCTTAAGTGGCCACTTCTCAGTTTCTGTTCAACTTAAAGAAGGTTTGCAAGAGATAGTATTTGTATCAACTCATCCCAAAGGTCTTTCGACAACCGTAAAAGCGACCATGGAAACTATCTGGAACGGCCCTGTCATTTCAGTTGATCCCTTTGAAGACTATTTGACTGAGATTTCAACTTACACTATCACAGGAACTGTTGATCCTGCTGATGCTAAGGTATATGTTAATGAAACTCAAGCTCAGGTTAATGAAGGTGTTTTTTCGGTAGAAATTGAAGTCAAACCAGGAATTAACAAACTAGTTATTAAAGCTATAAATTCTTTTGGTCATGAAACAATAGTTCATCTTGAGCTGAAAGTTTATGAAAAAACCGTCATCCTGCTGACTATTGGGAAAATGGTTATGCTGGTTAATGGAAAAACATATATTCTGGATTCTGAACCTTTTATCCTTAATAGTCGGACTATGGTTCCTGTAAGAGCTATTGCTGAAGCTTTCGGTGCAGAAGTTAGGTGGGAACCAAAAAGTGAAACTGTAGAGATAGCGTTGGATGGCTTGTTTATTTCCATGCAAATTGGTAATTCGGTAGCTATGGTTGGAAATAAAGTATACCGACTTGATGCGCCTCCTGTAATTCGAAAAAGTCGAACTTTTGTTCCGATTCGATTTATTGCTGAAGCTTTTGGGTCCAAAGTTGAATGGGACGCTAAAGATCAGGTAGTTACGATTGAACGCTTGACTTTACCAAAAGGATAAACATACAAGCTTGACGTTTGAAAGTCCTCCGGATTTTTCCGGAGGACTTTTTTTATGGAATTTTCTCTCCCCAGTTATACGCAAGAAGAATAAGATCAAGACCATCAACTTGCCCGTCATTATTGAAATCTGCCCTTGAATTGTAATTGGAGTCTCCTTTTTTTGAACCAAAAGCCCGAGCAAATAAAACCAGGTCTTCGATATCCACTTTTCCATCTCCATTTACATCCCCAGGAAGATACAAAGTAACCAGAGCGTTCATGGAGGATCCTTTGGAAGGAATTAAGTCAAGATTTGAATCACGAGCTATCGTATTTTCAATATGAAGAATCGTTTCGCCAGAGTTAATTCCTACCATTAAAATTTGAAGCAAAAAATGGTCACCCTGCAATGCATTGTTTGAAGGCAAAGTGATTTTAATAAGTGCAAAGCCTTTTTCTTGATTGATCTCGTGAGTTAGGGTTGCTCCAACAGAAGGATGTTCAAGCGAGGCATTGAGTTGTAGGCTGGAAACTTTAGTCAAAATTGGATCCCATCGAAAAATAAACTCAAGATATGCTGTATTTCGAGCATTACTCACTACAATATCAATGGGAGTTTCATAGTCTCGTTTGATTTGCGGATAATAAGGAGACATGGTTAATGAAACAAATCCTTGCTGAGTGGACAGTGTTTGCAAACGGAATTGAACTGATCGAGTCTTTCCTCCGCCAGTTCCCTGGAGGGTAAGAGAAACAGTTTGATCTGGAGCTCTTTCGTCTGCGTAAAATATAATTTCTACATGATTGGAAAAATCTTTGGGTTCCAGCGTAGATGGTTGGATTTCAACTTTGACATAGTTAGGTACGTTTAATAAAGTAAAACTTACTGGTGCATTCCAACTCACGCTAAAGCTGGGCTTGAATGAAAAACTCTTTTGAGTCCCTGCAGTAAGGCTTAGCATAAAATTAGGAGGGAAATTAAAGGAAAAATCACCTTTTTCTTGAATTATCACTAGTTTGACGGGGATTTTTTTGGTAGTTTTCTGAGCTCGTGCGGTGATAAAAAAGTTATGTTCAGAAGGAAGAGTATCTACCGTGGATTCAATCGTCAGAATTGATTTTTCACCATTTCGAAGCTTATCTGTTATAAAGCTTGTTTTTAAATCTCCGGGCAGACCTTCCAAGCCAAGAGTGATTATCTCATTAAAACCATCCCAGCCCTCTGCAAGAATATCAAAAACAGCTTTCTCGCCGGTATATATGGTTTGATCAAGAGGGCTTACTTTGATAGAAAAATCACCCGTAAGATTTTCAAACACTGAAACTTTGAAAATAATGCTTTCGCTTTTCCCTCCTCCAGCTCCACGAATAATTAGTTCGAATTGTTGGGGGGATGCAGTGGGTGGAACTTCAATCGAAAGGGTGGTTTTGCCTGGTAATGAAATTGTGCGGGGATTAAAAAGAACCTGGATATGATCAGGAAGTTCGCTGACAACAGAAAAAGTAATTGGAGCATTAAAACCGCCAACAGGCTGGGCAGATATCTCAGACCTAACGGTTGAACCTGCGTTGATTTCTTTTTCAAGCTCTGTAGATTCTAATTTAAAACTTCCTGGCGCAAGGTTTTGTATTCGCAAATCCAACGTTGTGCTTCGACGGTAGGAACCACTGGTGCCCATAATTGAAATGTTGTACCTGCCCACAGGGGTTTGTTCTGAGAGTTTAATCCTCATGGTAGTGGAACCAGGAAATTGATTGATTTCCGAAGGCAAAAACTCAATGCTTGCACCAGGAGGAAGGTTGTCTGCTGAAAAACGAACAGGATTTTTAAGCACAGAATCAGTAATTACTTTTATTCCAATGTCGGTAGTTTCTCCTTGAAATAATGTGATAATTTGTTTTTCTGGGATAAGAGTAAAAATTATATTGGAAGTGAAAGCATACAATTTGCCACTATTGGTTCCTATCAGCACTACTCCTCTCCCTACTGCAGGACTTCCCTGGATGGGAGCATCCAAAACCTGTTTAAAAACAAGTTGTCCATCTTTACCCACGATGTTGAAGGATTTGTCCATTCCACCAAATAAAATCCTGTCTTCTGCTATGACCGGAGAAGTGCTGATTACTCCTCCTCCGGCTGAATAGCCCCAGACTTTATCTTTTGTCTCAGTATTCATCCGTGTAAGTTGGGAAAGTTGTAAATTTTCCTGTTGGGCCACATTAAGATAATAAATTGCATCCTCAACTTCATTTAAAGCTGCAGTTGAAGGGATTTCAGCTGCAGTGAGCACTTGCCATTTTGCTGATCCATTTAAATTCACTCGGTAAAAATATTTGTTTTCACCTGCTCCTCCGATATAAATACCTTTTTCTCCAACGGTAGGAGAAGCTTTGAATTTGGAACGAAACCCGTTGAAAGACCAGAAAATAAGACCATTAGCTGAAGAAAGGCTATGAAGGTGGTTGTCATAGGAACTGACATAAACTCGTTGATTATAAAAAGCTGGAGTTGAATAAACGGGACCTTTTAGTTCTGTCATCCATCGTTGCTCCCCTGATTCAATATCCAGGGCATATACTCGATTATTTTCTGTGCCAAAATAAACTTTTCCGTCGCCAACCGTAGGAGAAGAACGAATGCTGGATCCAACATTGCGGTACCAGATGGGCCTGCCTGATTTTGTATCCATGCAAAATAGCAGTCCATCCAAAGTGCCAACGAAAAGCTTGTTGTTGTAGATTCTTGGAGATGAAATCCATGGCGGAGGGTCATCTGGACCTTCCTGGCCAATGTCAGGCAATTGCTTAGACGAAACTCCAAGAAAGTAGTCCCATTTCAATTCCCCGGTACGGATGTCAATTGCATATAGTTTTGTTGCATGATGCTTGGATTCACGGGGTATCTCCGATGTAAAATAGGCTGTATCTCCAACAATAGCTGGTTGGCTCCGGATAGACCCTTCTGCTTGAAAAATGTAACGATTTTCAAGAGAATGAGATACAGCTTCACGAGTGTAATTTGTCAATTGATTGGTATTTCCAAAGCCTGTCCAATCGTAGCGACGGGTACCCTGGACGAGGAGAGAAACCCGGGCAAGCTCTCTTCTTCCGCCGCCCAGACCCTCAACAGCGATGGGATACCGGTCAGGATCCACTGTAATATCAACAAAAACAACCAAACTGGTGTACCCAGGAACTTCAATGCGAGGTTCCTGGAAAGTAAACTGAAAACCTGAAGGTGGAGAAAGGATAGACAGTTGAACACTTCCCCTGTATTGATCACGCGTACCCACCTCAATCTCATAAACAATGGCATTTCCAGCCTGGACTTCAGCATTTTGGGGATTTATCTGAATATAGAAGCTACCTTCTGAAATTTGAAGAACTTCAATCGTGATTCGAACTCTTCGAGTTCTGCCCGAAGTTTCAGCAATGACAAAAAAAGAATGTGTACCAGGCTTGGTTTCTTTATGAGTCGTGATTTTTATTTGTGCTTTGCCCTGACCCTCTGACAGACGTAATACATTTTGGATAATAATAGTTTCAATGCCAAGAGGAACACTATCGGCCCGGAGGATAACATTTTGAGACATACTGCCTGAAGCCTGTATGTTTAATTGAAGTGTTGTTTCCTCACTTTGGTAAAGACTAATCTCTGAAGGAGTTGCAGTAATGGAAAAATCAATGTTGTCAGCAAAAGCAATACAATTGTTGGATTGGGTAATCACTAATTTATTATTGCTAATGGCAGGCGATGTAATGATTTCTCCTCCAAGTGAAGTTTTCCATTGGATTTCTCCCCGCTGGTCAAAAGCATAAATTGAACCATCTGAGGATGCTGCAAAAAGGGTTTCTCCTGATAAAGCTGGGGAGGATAATATTCTTCCCCGTGTGGCGTATTTCCATTTTACTTTACCATCAGCTCTTCCAATGGCATAAACTATGTTATCTTCTGAACCAATGTATATAAAATTTGTGCTTACTGAAGGCGAAGAGGTAAAATTTGCCAAAGGACCAGTTTTCCAGATAATTTCTCCGGTGTAGGCATTGATGGCAAACATTTCTCCCCGATTGTTCAGGGATCGAGTAGCAACATAAACAATACCATCATAAAAAGCTGGCGAAGATTTGCACTCACTGGGACTGCTCACTGGGATATCAATTTCAAATAAGTTGGATAGGCTGTCATAATCAAAAGCATAGAGGCGACCTTTGGAGCTGATGACAAAAACTCGATTTGCGCCCATTGAAGGAGCTCCAGCTGCAGGAGCATTTAAAGCGTATTGCCAAATTTGATTGCCTCCGGTATTGATACAATAAAAAATATCAGTAGAAGCTCCTGCAAAAATCTTATTTCCATACACCAAAGGAGAATGAGTGGTAAATTGTCCAAAAGCTGCAAAATTCCATAATCGGTATCCTTCGGTTGAATAGCAATATAAATATGAAGGACGGTCTGAAGCTCCTCCAGTAAGGAAATATATCCGATCATTAGTTACTGTTGGCGCACCCAAAGGCACAGAATAATTAGTAAACACATCGCTTTCCCATCGGCGTTGGCCATTTTCCAGATCCAGGGCATATAGTTTGCGATTGTCCGAGATTACGTAAGCAGTATCATTGTGGATAACCGGTGAACTTGAAATAGAGCTACCTGTCTGAAATCTCCACTGTTCAAGCATGGAAGCAGGATTAAGGGCAACCGGGGTTTCTCCGCTTCTGGATTCATTTTGGCGGAACATCGGCCAATCCATTTTTACTTGATTGTCTGCAAAAACAGGAGGTATAAGCGACAAAACCATCAATCCTGTCAAGATAACACAGAAACAACGAATTTGTATTTTCATATTTTCACCAGCTTTCTTTTGGAACCAAACTTAATTCCTTTAACTCAGGATCAGGGAAAACAATACGAATACCCTGAGTTTGCGGGTACCATTCCACTTTTGATCCAAATTCCTCAGCAATAAACCGGAGAGGTACAAAAGTACGCCCTGGTGGTTTTACAACCGGAAGAACGTCAATTGAAACCATTTTTCCGTCTACATTAGCCTGATTTGAACCAATCCATAATATAATTGTACGTTTGAAAAATGAAAGATTTAGTTGAATAGTGATCCTTTTTTCTTGTTCAAGCCAATCCACTGAAGCAGTAAAAGATTCAGCAATAAATCTGAGAGGAACTAAAGTCCTGCCCTGCTCAATGAAGGGAGGCGCATCCAGGATTTTAACAACATCATTAACTAAAGCTTTTTGGCTTCCAATGGTTAGTGTGATAATTATTGGCTGAAAGAGCTCTCTAATAATTAGAATATCCATACTGGTTGCGTTCGAAGCTGGATCTATGGCTATTAAACGAACAAAATTCTCTCCTACGGATAATGGAAGGTCATAAGTAAAATATCCTGACTCATTTACAAAACAGCGTACAGCATTAATCAGTAAAGTAGCATCAGGTTCAGTTTTTCCTGAGAGCTTAATTTGGTTTGCCTTTGTCAAAGAAGGATAATTATCAAGGTGTATCAAAGGAGGAGTCATGTCTAAAAAGAAAGTATATATGGGAGGCTGAAGATCAATATTTCCCGCCTCATCTTTTGCCCTTACGCTAAACATATATGCTCCGTCATGAACTAAATGGAAGGTGTAGGAAGTTTCTTTTGAGAAAACTGACCACTCATCTTCATTTAAGCGATACG
>CAZMFK010000065.1:0-7805 GCA_964565545.1 uncultured Caldisericota bacterium
AAAATGGACCGTTTGCGCAGTTTTAAAAAAGAAATCGACCCCGACAACAGGATGAATCCTGGCAAATTATTTCCTTCCCCGACCATGCCTGCCCTGGTTAAAATTGCAATGAAGGCAGCTTCCAGCGGTAAAAGTCTTGCACAACTCATGTCCAGCTTAATGAGCAAACAGCCTGGCTTGAGCAAAAAACTCGCAGCTGATTTGGTATATGAAGCATTCGCCTGTGCCCAGTGCGGGTACTGCAAAACTGTTTGTTCCGAGTATATCGGCAAAGGATGGGAAAGTGCAGCTCCCCGGGGCAAGTTTTATTTTCTAAGAGAATATATTCGTGGTAAAGCTGATTTTGACCCGTATTTGGTTCATGCTTTTCTGCTTTGCACCACCTGCAAACGATGCAATCATGTTTGTCAGGTGAATATCCCCATCCAGGAAAAGTGGGACGATATGAGGGGGGTACTTATTCAGCAAAAGGGACATGCCACATACCCCGCTTTTGAAATGATGGCTGGGAGTTACTTGTGCAGTAAAAACATATGGACAGGACGTTCAAATGAACGCGATGCATGGAAACCAGAAGAAATCAGCATTGACCCGAAAGAAACATTGGCTTACTGGGTAGGATGTACAGCCAGTTTTGTGGAAAAAGACATTGCACTTCACTCTGCTGCCCTGCTCCAAAAAGCAGGTCAAAAATTCAACTATTTGGGCAATGACGAAGCCTGCTGCGGTATTCCCTTCTTTATGGCAGGTAAATGGGACCTTTTCGAGGCAGTCATGCGTTATAATCTCAAACAACTCCAATCCAGAAATGTCAATACCATTGTTACATCCTGTCCGGGATGCTGGGTAGCGCTTTCCCATTATTACAAAGACTGGGCTAAAAAACTTGATATTCCTTACGATTTAAAAATATATCATATCACTCAGTTGGCAGCGCAATGGGTGAAAGATGGTCGAATCCAACTGGAAGCCCAACCCGAAACTATTACCTACCACGATCCCTGTCATGTAGGTCGCCATGGAGGTATTTACGAGGAACCTCGCACTGTTTTAAAAGCCATCGCTGGGGAGAATTTCAAAGAAATGGAGCATCATCATGACAATGCTCTTTGTTGTGGCAGTGTACTAACTCGCATTGGAGCTCCCGTGGTATCAGACCGCATAGCCAGCCATCGCCTTAACGAAGCTTTGGAAATAAAAGCTGACAAAGTCATTACCAATTGCCCCTGTTGTGAATTTCAATTCAGAGTTGCAGCTGACAGCCTGGACAAAAAAGTCAAAATTGAAGATTTTTCCACCTATCTTGCCCGATCACTGGGCATCCACCAGGAACTCCATACCGAACCTCATGTCCTTTATATGTGGAGCGTTTTCAAGCGAGCTATTGAAATTATGACTCCCGATGGCATGCGCCAAATGATGAAAACCATGTTTCCTGAAATGGTCGAGGCCATGCCTTCCATGTTTCGAAAGATTATCCGTACTGTCCTAAAATCCCACCCCTCCCGGCGAAAACTTATGGCACGCATGATGCGCGTTATGATGCCCTCATTGATGCCCAGGCTCCTTCCAGGAATGATGCCCAAACTCCTTCCCATAATGCAACAAAGGATGTTGGAATTAATCCCCGATATGCCTGAATCCATGAAAGAAATGCTTCCAGAAATGCTTCCCGGAGTAATGAAGCGAGTCCTGAAAGGTTTGCTGCCATTATCTGCCAAAGGCATCGCTCAGGATTTTGAAGAGTATCTTCTCAAGGCTTAAAAATGAAACTACTTTTACTTAATCATCCCCATTCCTCGCAATTCCTTAAACAACTCGAAGCATTCCAAAAAGATTATCCCGACTTTTCTTTTGAACAGGAAGGCTCAGATGAAGATCGCTCAAGTCTAATTGAAAATGTTGATGGAATTGTATTAGGAAGACTAAGACCAGGCGATTTGGAACAAGCAAAGAATCTGAAAATCATCTTTGTACCCTGGGCTGGAGTAAACCATCTCCCCTGGGAGTTGATCAGGGAAAGAAGCATCCAAGTGGCTCATACGCATGGCAATGCTCGTGCAGTAGCAGAAAAAGCTTTTCAGCTCTGTTTGGCCCTGCTGGGTCATGTTATCCCTTACCATAATGATATGCAAAAAGGTATATGGCATGGTTTTGCAGCTGGGCAATTTGACGATCGCTGGCAAACATTACAAAACAGGAACTGTGGTATCCTGGGTTTTGGAAGTATTGGAAAAAACCTTCTCAACTACCTTCTCCCCTTTCAAGGACCTTTTCATGCCTTGAAAAAGCATCTCCCTTCCAACTTGCCCAAGGGTTTATCCTCTTGCAGCAGCGATATCGATGAAATCATTGACAGAAGCAATGTACTATTCTTAACCATGCCCTCCACACCCGAAACAAAGAAGATCATTTCTCAAGATCGCTTGAAAAGAATGCAAGGCAAATATCTCATTAATGTTTCTCGTGGAGAGTTAATTGACGAAAAAGCCTTATACGAGGCACTGACAGAAGGAACTCTTGCCGGGGCTGCCATGGACGTGTGGTTTCAATATCCCAGGCAACGCAATGAAATCCAACTACCTTCCAGATTCCCCTTCCACGAGCTGGATAATGTTGTCATGTCTCCTCACGTGGGAGGATTTTGCGAAGAAGGTCACCAACTCATGATACAGGAGACCCTTCAAAATATTGATTCTTGGCTTGGAACAGGAAAAGCCAGGTGCCTGGCAAATGCTTCTCTTGAGTATTAATTGACACTCCCTTGTCTTAAAAAAAGCATATAATAGTGTTAAAAAGAATGGTTAAGGGAGAAGTTATATGAAAAAAATATCATTTTGGGGAGCTTTACTCCTCGTTATTGGTTTTTTATGGCTTTTAAACGAAGTTTTTAAGCTGGAACTTGCTTTCTGGAGTATCGTTATGGCTCCTCTCCTCATATTGCTTGGGGTTTATATCCTTCTAAAGTCCAAACGAAGCGCCTCCACTTTTTCGGTTCCAATTAACCCCCACGATTTTTCAAGTTCAACTGATCATCAAAGCTCCTTTTTATTTTCCTCAAAAGAGTTGAACCTAAGCCAATGGGCAAGCATAAAAGAAAACACAAACTACCGTCTGGGAACCATTTTTAGTGAAGCAGTTTGCTGGCTTGACCCTCGCTATTCTTGGAATATCAAAACCTCCACTGTTTTTGGGCAAACCAGCTTTCCGGATCATAGCAGTCTAAATTTTGGTGATCAAATCTATCAGAGCAAAGGTTGGGGTGAAGATCCTGAAACAAAAAACCTGGTCACGAACGTAGTTTTTGCAAAACTGGATTTACGTTTTTTGCCTACCTCCGAAGGAGCTAATACTCAAGAATACCCCTCATGAAAGAGAAATTTCAGCGTTATCTCCATGCAGATGCAGATATGTTTTTTGCTGCTGTGGAGATGCACTTTCATCCCGAATGGAAAGATAAAGCACTGATCATTGGCCATCCGTACTCCAGGAGTGTTGTTTCCACAGCTTCTTATGAAGCTCGAAAATATGGAGTACATTCTGGCATGCCCATGCAAAAAGCGATAAAACTTTGTCCTCAAAGTATAGTTGTTCCGCCTGATCACCGCCGTTATGGTGAAATTTCCCAAAAAATGTTCCGCCTCTTTCGAAACTTTGCGGACTCAGTTGCAGAGCTTTCGATTGATGAGGGAGTCATGGAAATCAGTTCTTCATTAATGCTCTTTGGAGGAGAAGAAGCGTTGGCCCTTCAATTAAAAGAGGTAGTTTCTCATGCTTTG
Organism: uncultured Caldisericota bacterium; assembly: GCA_964565545.1. Lineage (GTDB taxonomy): Bacteria > Caldisericota > Caldisericia > UBA6126 > UBA6126 > T3SED10-260. The sequence goes on from CAZMFK010000065.1 coordinate 3,780, forward strand.
GGAATTACTGTCAGCATAGGCATAGCCAACACCAGAATACTGGCTAAAATTGCTGCTGGAAAGCATAAACCCAATGGTCTCACTATCGTTCTGTCGGGCCATGAAAAAGAGTTTCTAAAAAACCTTCTTCTAAAAGAGGTGCCTGGCATAGGCAGCAAAACCCTGGATCAGCTTGGAAAAAAAGGACTGAATACAATTGGAGACTGCTATCAATACTCCCTCAAAGAGATAACAGAACAATTGGGGCATACAGGATTGATGCTCTGGAATTTATACCATGCCCGGGAAGAGTCTATGAAAACCGCCAAACAACCTTCCATCAGTAGAGAAATAACATTTTTAGAAAATCAGTACAGCGAAACGATCATAAAAAAGACATTGCTCAAGCTCAGTAAAGATTTAGGCTTCACGCTCAGAAAAAGGAGTATGCAGGCATCCACCATTGGTATCAAATTAAGATTCCCTCCCTTTGAAACCATTACCCGACAAAAAACACTTGACAAAGCAATCAGTTCTGATTTGGATATTTTTCAACAGGTTTGTTTGCTTTACCATCCTTTTTTAAGACGAGAGCTTCGTTTGATAGGAATATCCCTATCAAAACTAAGTTCTTACGAAGATCTTTATTCTGATGATAATACTCGTCAGCATATCCTGGACCACGCTCTTGACTCAATACGAAAAAAACACGGCAAAAACAAAATAAAAAGACTAATGGAACTATCTTAACGTTTTTATATACGACTTTTTGTTAAGATATTGTTAAGATATTGCCCCCTCTTGATTTTTTGATATTATCAGCTTTTTCGACAAGTCTTACCCGATTTTCCACTTTTTTTCCACAGCTGTTGACAAATCAAAGTTTGCTGACTTTTTTTACAAAATTGGAGCAATTTTTTGATGATGATTTTTTTATAAGATTAGTTTAATTTATTTTCTATTTGCTATTTGAATATAAAGTAGTATATTAGTACTAAATTATTAATTTGGAGGTTAAAATGCTAAATATCACCAGTTCATCGCTCTTGGCTATCCATTTAGCAATTTTAATCGGCTCCCAAACGGAAAAAATCTGGAAACTACCTGAATTATCTGAATGGTTGCAAAAACCCTCCAACACACTTTCCAAAATTCTTCAGCAATTGGTCCGACAAGATTTTTTAGCTTCCGTCAAAGGGCCCAGTGGAGGATTCAAGCTTCTCCGCCCTGCTTCTTCCATTCGTTTGATCGAAATATTGGAGGCTATGCAGGGACCACTAAAAACTTGCTCTTGTATGCTTGATCGAAAAAAGTGCCTTTTCGATGTCTGTATGTTCAGAGACTTAACGCAACAGTTTCCTCTGGAAATGAAGCGTTATCTTGAACAAACAAACCTGGAACAGGCTATCCAAAAACAATTTAGCATAAAAAAACATAAGGAGGTTGCATGATGTTTTGTTATCAGTGCGAACAAACTGCCCAAGGTAAAGGCTGTACCGTAAAAGGAGTATGCGGAAAAGAAGAAGCAGTATCCAATCTGCAGGATATCCTGATTTATACTTTGCAAGGGTTGGGACAAGCAGGTCATTTGGCCCGAAGCAGGGGGATCATAGATAAAGAAGCTGACATATTGCTTTTTGAAGGCATGTTTAGCACCATTACCAATGTAAATTTTGATCAAGACCGGATTATTTCCTTGATTCACAAAGTAGCTCAAAAACGAGATCAATTAAAAGAAAGGACAGGAGAAAACCTTCCTGGCCCTGCGCAATTCCAACCTGGCAAAACATTGGAAGAGCTCCTTTCGCAGTCCCCTCAAGCCAGCCTTCTCAAGCATATCGAAGCAACAGACGAAGTTCGTGCAGGGCTGCTGCATTTGATTTTATACGGACTTAAAGGAATTTCTGCTTACGCAGATCATGCCCAGATTCTTGGCTGTTACGATGAAGCCATTGCAGGCAAGTTTCACGAACTAATGAATTTCATAGCCCAAGGCAATCACTCTGTCGAAATACTTTTGGAAAAGGTTCTGGAAACTGGAAAGTTGAATATAGCTACCATGGAGCTCCTTGACAAAGCTAATACTTCCGCATATGGCCACCCTGAACCCGCAAAAGTACGTATGAGTCCAAAAAAAGGAAAAGCTATCCTTATCTCTGGTCATGATCTTAAAGACCTTGAAGCTCTTCTCGACCAAACCAAAGGAAAGGGAATTCATGTTTACACCCATGGCGAAATGCTACCCACGCTTGCTTACCCTAAATTTAAGCAATACGATCATTTTGTAGGTAATTACGGTACCGCCTGGCAAAACCAGATCAAAGAATTCAACGAGTTCCCTGGGCCAATTCTGATGACCACCAATTGCATCCAAAAGCCCAAGCTGGAATATATCGACAGGATTTATACCAGTGGTTTAGTGGCCTGGCCCGGAGTAAAGCATATTGATGATCGCAATTTTACTCCTCTTATAAACGATGCCTTATCCATGGAAGGATTTACGGAAGATGCTCCGGAAAAATATGCTGACATTGGATATGCTCATCATGCAGTCCTGGGACTGGCAGAAGTCCTGCTGACCAAAATTGGGGAAGGAAAAATAAAGCACATCTTCCTTATTGGCGGTTGTGACGGAGCCAAGCCAGGTCGAAGCTACTACACTGACTTTGCCAGAGCCACCCCGCCCGACACTCTTATGCTTACACTGGCATGTGGAAAATTTAGACTAAATCAGGAAAGCTGGGGAAACATTGACGGGATTCCGCGCCTTTTGGACGTGGGTCAATGCAATGATGCCTATTCAGCGGTCCTTATTGCCAAAGCCCTGGCAGAAGCAGTGGGAACAGATATCAACCAATTACCCCTAACGTTGGTACTGAGCTGGTACGAACAAAAAGCCGTAGCCATACTGCTTAGCTTGCTCGCATTGGGAATAAAAAATATTCGAATTGGACCCAGTCTTCCAGCTTTTATAAAAGCTCCGGTCTGGCAGATATTACAGGATAAATGGGGCATGAAAGCAATTAATGAGCCTCAAAAGGATTTACAACAAATACTCAACCAGGCATAATTTTTCTTGATCGTCAACCCTGCCTTGATAAATTATCAAGGCAGGGTTCTTTTTTATTGAATCTATACTCCAGAGCTGATGCACTCTTCGCGTAAACGGTTCAAAGTAGCAAAGAAATTTTTCATCATCACGCTAACAAAAAACATGCCTTTACGAGTGGGGTAAATCCATCCCCTTTTTTCCTCTGCAATACCGACCGATTTTAGCAAAAAGAGTTCAGGAGAAAGAATTTTGCCAAACTTCCGCTGGTGTTCTATCCAGTCCCACTTCATTCCAAATAAGCGCGTTAGCATCTGATATCTTGCATGATCGCGCCGGGAACTTACCTTGTGAAAAACCACTGGAAGTTGTCCCTGAGCAATCAATTCGATATAGCGCCGGGGACGAAAAGCATTGACCAGGAATATGCCATCGATAAAACCAATCGAACCAGCTCCTAATCCAGCGTAATCATCAACTTCAATGATATATTCGTCAATCATTCGCTCGCCTTTAGAAAAACACCAGCAAGTAGAAGCGTGGTAGCTTGGCAGCATTTCTTTCAGCAGTAACTGGTAAAACTCCAGCTCTCTTGAAGGATCTACCTGCCTGAATCTTCTCTCCAGAGCAGTTTTCTTATGGGGAGAGGGCATGAGGGGATAAAAAGTCACCTGTTCTATCCCCAGGGACTTAAAAGTGTACACATCATCAAGAAAATCCTCAATTGTTTGGGAAGGGAAATTGTACATCAGGTCAATATTGACAGTCTCAAAAAGACCTTTTACCCGCTCAATACTTTTAATGGCAATATCTCCGCTATGGGAAAGCCTGCCCATGGCTCTCAAAAGATCGTTATGAAAGCTCTGGACACCCATGGAAAGACGTTGAATGCCAATTTTCTGCAAAGCTTCCACGACCGGTGGAGACAGATCGGCAGGATTTGTTTCCAATGAAATTTGCTGGAGGGGAAATAGCTTTTTTGCCTCCTCAAGCAAATC
>CAZMFK010000066.1:0-7725 GCA_964565545.1 uncultured Caldisericota bacterium
TGGGTTCTGCCCAGATTATTGAAGAGCTGATCAAGATAGCCAAAGAGATTCGCGACACGGAGCAACGAGGCAAGGCACTCGATTTGAACGAGGATGAGTTGGCTTTTTATGATGCTCTGTCCAACAATGAAAGCGCCAAGGAAGTTTTGGGCGACAAGCAACTAGCAGTGATTGCCATGGAAGTGCTGAAAAGTGTCAGGAAAAATGCCAGCATCGACTGGCGATTGAAAGAAAGCGTTCGAGCCAAGCTTAGAGTAAGCGTAAAACGGATATTGAAAAAATATGGCTACCCTCCCGATTTGCAATTGGAAGCTACCGAAAACGTCCTCAAACAGGCAGAGCTCCTGGCAGATGAGCTGAATGATTGAACTTTTCTAAAGATATAAGTATATTTATCTCGGAGGATCTAATGAGAGTAATTACTTTTGGCGAAATAAAGAAAAGATGCAACCGAGAAGAAGTTTTGAAAAAAGAAAGAAAAATTGAAGTCTTGGTTAAAAGTGAAAAAAACTATTCTTCTGGCAGAAAAAAAGTTAGACCTGCTACAAAACAAAAGATTTTAAATGATTTCCAACGGAAAAACTGATAAAAAATACGATATCATATGGGCTAAAAGTGAATTAGTCAAACTTGACCCGGACAAAAATATGATGTATTTATCAAAGTTATTACTATTCTAACCAAGCTTCTTGAACATTCTGCCATCAAACCGATAATTGTTGGTGGTTTTGCAGTCGAAATTTATTCTGAAAGACTTTACTCTACAAGAGATTTGGATCTTGTTGTGTACGAAGATGATTCAAGAATTATTGCTTCAATCCTTCAAGATCTTGGGTTCACACGAAAAGATCGACACTTCCTGCACACGCCTTTAGAGATTATGATAGAGCTTATTACATCTCGCTTGGGAGGCTCATATGAGAAAACTCAAAAAGTGGTGGACGAAACCAACGAAGATTTTTACTGTTATGTAATTTCCATCGAAGATATCATTATGGATCGTTTAAGAAGATATTTACACTGGGAAGAAAGTGATTCAAGGATTTACGCAATGAAATTAATCAACATACATTACGACTCATTGGATTTTGACTATTTGTTTACCCAAGCGCCAGAATGCCTTGAAGAAGAAAGCTTAATCCGAGAGTGGGTAGAGCAAGTAAAAAGGCTATAGTGAAGATGAGGAGAACCATATGCCAAAAAAGCTAAAGTTTCGCCATAAGCTTCTAGTCCTTGCTTTGACAGGATTGGTTTTTTTGTTGAGCTTCTTTATTTTCACTCGATCAAGCAATTCTTCTCCAGATGAAATCATATTTCCCACTGGGTATATTCGAGCCGAAAACCATGCAGATTACGGCATTTATCTTATGTTTATAGAGCACCCCGATTTTTACTAAATTGATATTTTTACACAAAACCTCATTATCACAGTATAATTTTGTGTCAATAACCCCGTTCCCTTGACACTTTTAGGTGGATTTCGGGTTGCAGGGGGTCGTTGCTTTTTATGGTTATGATGCCTTCTTTTCTTTTAGAGAGCCAGGCTGGGATAGATACAAGCCCAATGCTTTGCTGTTTTCCAGGCAGGATACTGCCCGAACGAGGTATAGCCCAAAGCCAGGAAGGATGTTCGCTGATTTCCCATTCGAGGGGACTGTTGCCTCGATTGTTGATGGTCACTACTTTCAGCGGGGACAGGCCAAAATGAAGCTCTTCGGGAGCATCAATTTCAATTTTAGGGGCTGAGACCAGTTCTCCCAGACTTAAGCTTGGATCGCCCCGCACAAAAAGACTCAGCGCAAAAAGCTCCTGGTTGTATAAATCGAGCGGAAACTTCTCTTTATATCTTTGATAAACTTCAATGCTTTTTCCCACAGATTTACCGGCAATCAGATTCTCAGCCACCAGGCGCAAAACCGCCAGATAAGAAGCTGTCATGCCAGATCCCTGCCCAAAGAAAATGGGGGCTTTTCCGGGGTATTCATGGCTGATGATGGACGAAAACTGATTCAGGTTCAATTGGGAATTGTCAAACAAAGGCATCAAGCCAATGCGATGAATATCAGTAGTTTGAGAGCTATAGGAATAATACTTTTTAACTTCAACCTCACCCGGATCCACTGTTCCACTTTTATTTTTATCATGGAGAATGGCTCGCATGAATTGAGGATAGCGTTGAATTTCAGCATTGCCCTCAGCATCAGGGTTTAACACTTCGATGGTAGAGAGGTAAAAGCTTACATTGCCTGAAGCCTGGGCAATCGTTTCCTCCTGAAGAGAAAAATCAGGCTTCTGCCCACAGCTTCGGTCGCCTTCGGATTCAAAATAACTCACTGCCTTGTAGCCTTGGTTTTGGACTTGTTTTTTCAAGTCTGCTCCCATCTGGGAAGGATCTACTTCATGATAGACCCAGCATTTGCCTTGAGCGCGCAAGTAGTTGATCATGGGAAAGGCAAAGTCCATTTGCACTTCTGGCGCATTGGCACGCTTGGCGATAGCTTCCATTTCATCCACCGATGTACGGGCAACACTAATTTCGCTGGTCCAATGAGGGTCGCCATCCAGATTGGCAAAGTAAAAATCGGAAAGCAACTCATGCTCCGTCCCATGGATATTGACGGTAATCCTGCTTTGAAAGCTTCGCAGGGGAAGGATAAGGTTGCTGATGCCTTCTTTTTGATATCTTGCTCGAAGCGAATCTTTCAGGGCTTCAGCGTTTGAAAAATCGGAAGTTAGCGCAGTTTCAAAGCTTATTCCACGGGCATCATAATAGGAATGAATGCGCTCGATTGCCTCTTTTTTCTGGGCATCTGCAGGGGAGATAACCATCAGCAGGGTAGGCCCTTTGCTTTGGCTAACTCCTGGAGGCAGTGAAAGGATACTACAGCCAAAAATGACCAATACCACAGCCAGAAACAGGGTATTTACTTTCATATTACCCTCCTCTCCGGGATAAAGACACCCTAGCTTATATTTGTCACTATGCTATGTTGTACCCTGAAAATCAATATAATCAAGGAAAAATGATGCTTATGCAATAGCTAAGCTGTGGAAAAGGCCTATATCGTTAAAGACAAGGTAAAAAAAAAGGTTATAATCATGCATAGATATGCAGTAATTTCCTTGGAGAAGGAGGCTTGTCATGTATTGCAGAAACTGTCGTATGGAAGTATCCGAGATGGCTTATGCCTGTCCCAATTGCGGATGGCACCCGACCATGGGTCGCAACTATTGCTATTATTGCGGTGGAGCAACCAATCCTTATGCGGTAGTTTGCGTCACTTGCGGAGTCAGCCTGCAGCAGCCTGAAGCCTACGGAGAGCCAAAATCCAAGCTGATTGCAGGTTTGTTGGGTATATTCATTGGTTATCTTGGCATTCATAATTTCTATCTGGGTTTTACCAGCAAGGGAGGAATACAGCTTGGCCTGTCCCTGTTGGGCTTTGTGCTGATTCCCTTTACCTGGGGTTTTAGTATGCTGTTTTTATCCGCAGCCGGGCTGTGGGCTTTTATTGAAGCTATCATGATCTTGACCGGCAACATCAGTACCGATGCCCGGGGAGTTCGACTGAAAGACTGACAGGGAGGTAAATAATGAAACTATGGCATGCCTGGGCTAGTCTGGCAGTGCTATTTTTGATTTTGGAGATGTTTACTCCTTCTTTTTTTCTGGCCTGCTTTGGAGCTGCATTTATTGCAGTTGCGATAGCTTCAGCCCTGAATGCCAGCGCAACTGTACAATTAGTGGTTTTTTCCGCTACGACCCTCTTTTTCTTTTTTATTATCCGCCCTTTGGTCCTTCGCTTGCTTTACCGGCATTCGTCCCAGGTAGCCACTAATGTGGAAGCACTTCCTGGCAAAATTGGCATCGTCTCAGACGCTATTGATCAAGCCAAAAACAAGGGTCGGGTAAAAGTTAATGGAGACGACTGGAAAGCCCTTAGCGAAAAAGATACTATGGTTCCTGAAGGCACTAAAGTAAAAGTGCTCCGGATAGATGGAACAAAACTATGGGTTGAGCCACTTAACGCGGACAAGGAGGAAAAATAAAATGGTTTGGGTTTTACTGTTTGTTGCGATTTTTGTTATTGTCTTTACTATTGCCGGCTTGAAGATAATTCAGCAAAGCGAAACTATGGTTATTGAGCGTTTGGGCAAATACCACCGCACCTTACAACCAGGCATAAACATTATCTGGCCTATCTTTGACCGTGCCCGGGAAATTCAGTGGAAAAAGCTCAAAGAAACTTATGATGGCGCTACTGTGATCAAGAAGTATGCTACGGTAAAAATTGACCTGCGCGAAACCGTATATGATTTTCCAAAACAAAATGTTATTACCAAGGATAATGTGATACTGGAAATCAATGCATTGCTTTATTTTCAAGTGGTTGATCCCATGCGATCGATTTATGAAATCAGCAATCTTCCCGATGCCATCGAAAAACTGACCCAAACCATAATATCAAGAGATGTGATTAATAAAAAACTACGGGAAATACTGGACGAAACTACCGATAAATGGGGTATCAAGGTTAATAGGGTGGAACTCCAGGACATAGTACCCCCCATTGATATCAAAGAGGCCATGGAGAAACAAATGCGCGCTGAACGGGACCGCCGAGCTGCCATCCTGGAAGCTGAGGGCTTGAAGCGATCCAGCATCTTGCAATCGGAGGGGATCAGAGAGTCTGAAGTCAACCGCGCTGAGGGTATTAGAAAATCAAAAATCCTAACAGCGGAGGGTGAAGCACAGGCCATAAAGAAAATCGCCGAAGCCCTCGAAAAATGTAGCATTGATCCTGCAACTTACTTTTTAGCAGTGAAATACATTGAAACACTCAAAGAAATGGTATCAGGCAAGGACAACAAGGTCATCTACCTGCCATATGAAGCTACAGGGATTTTGGGATCTATCGGGAGTATCAAGGAGTTATTTCAAAAATAGAAAGTAAGAGGTTGAAACCATGAAATCCAGTAAAATACTCATGATTATTTTTGCCGTAGTCAATCTTATCATTATTGGCACCCTGGGATATACCTGGGATTGGTTTTATTTTTCTTACAACCAAAATTTCCAGTTAAATCTTCAATATTTTTTGTTTTTATTTGCTCATTTAAGTAGTTTTTGGGCACTGCTTCAAGTAGGATGGATTCTTTCATGGAGCAGTAGTCACTATTCCCCAAAGAACAAAAAGAATGCTCTTTTTCGGATACTCATACTTGTTTTTGGCCTCTCGATTGTCGCCTGGTCAGGGTTGGCGCTGTTTATTCACTATTACCAACGAGGTCAACAATCTTCCTGGATACGTATTTTCAATCTTAACGATCAAATAGTGTTGTTTTTGGCATGGGCTTCCGTTTTTATTTTGCCATTACTGATACTGCTACTAATAAATTTCTGGCAGAGATACCGTTTGGAACGGGAAGATGTCTTGTACAAACAAAAAAAATTTTGGCTGGCTGGATTTTATTTGGTTTCATTGGCACTGTTGATATGGGGAATGATACTCTCTTACCGCAATGCCACAATACTTTCTAATGAAACTTATATGACCGCTCATCCGATCAATTTCACCTGGATAGCCATATACAATCCGTTCTCAGCCATTGTTGCTCTCCTTAGATCCGTTTTCTCAAGCATTTACCAATGGGGAGATATTGTTGTAAAGCACGACATGTATTTTAGTCGTACAAATATGCTAATGGGAAACTGGCCATCTTTTTTTCAGGGGCTCTTTTGGGGCAAACTGGCATTGATGGCTTTTGTTTCCATCTTATCTTTGTTTTTTAGCTTTTTACTACACCTTCAGCATAGAAAAAAAGACAATTAAAGTGCCTTTTTTCTGCACTTTTCTTCTCTAATTGGATAACAAAGAATACAAAGAGGAGAAAAAATGAAAATCAAAGCTATCGTATTGCACCATACGGCTACAGGGACAGGCCAATCAGGAGATGGGGCTGATATCGTGGATGCTCTCTCCAGATGGGCAATTGATCAAAGCAAAGGTAAATACCACCACTTTTATCATACCTTGATAGGGCCTACAGGTAGGCGCTTCAATGCCTTAAGCTGGGACAAGGTAGCTCCCCATTGTGGGATAGACCGGGGAGATCCCCATGTTGACCCGTCGGGAGTCAATAACCAAAACTCCATAGCCATTGCCTGTATTGGCAATTTTGAGCTTTATTCCATGCCTGAAGCTCAATTCCAAACCTTACTTCAGGTTTGTAGGGAAACAAAAAAGCAATATTCAGGGATATTGTTTAAGCTACACCGTGAACTGGTCAAAACACTTTGCCCTGGGAAACGTTTTCCCTACCAGGATCTATTTCAAAAGCTTTCTCAGCTTAAACCTCACATAACGGATCTTTCAGAAAAGTCCTGGTACGAAAAAGCTGTAAGATATTGTGTTGAAAAAGGCCTGATGAAAGTGGATGAGAATCAATGCTTCAGGCCTGATCATAATGTTACCAGATCAGAACTAGCCCAGGTAATCTACAATTTATTGCAACGATGAATGCTGCTTTCGCAGAGATCCAGTATTAAACTGAAGCAATCAGCCCAATTGGACAATGGTCAGACCCCATGACATCTTGATAGATCTCAGCAGAAACAAGGTTGGGAGCCAGCCTTTTGGAAACACAAAAATAGTCAATTCTCCAGCCGACATTCCTTACTCTGGAACGTGTTCGGTATGACCACCAGGTATAAGCATCCTGTTGGTCGGGATAAAAATACCGGTAGGTATCTACAAAACCTTGAGATAAAAGCCTGGAAAATTTGGATCTTTCTTCATCCGTGAAGCCAGCACTTCGATGATTGCTCTCTGGATGAGCCAGATCAATTTCCCGGTGAGCTACATTTAAATCCCCGCAAAAGATAACTGGCTTTTGAAGGTCGAGTTTTTTAAGGTAAGCCATGAAAGCATCCTCCCACTCCATGCGATAGCCAAGCCGAGTCAATTCTGATTGTGCGTTGGGTGTATAGACGGTTACCAGGAAAAAAGCTTCATACTCCAAAGTAATCACTCGACCTTCCTGGTCATGCTTTTGAATACCTATGCCATATTTAGCTGCAATAGGTTCATGCTTTGAAAAGATGGCTGTACCCGAGTATCCTTTTTTCTGTGCAAAATGATAATACTGCTGATATCCTGGGAGAACGAGTTCCAATTGTCCTTCAGATAGTTTGATTTCCTGAAGACAAAAAAAATCCGCATTCACTGTATTGAAAAAATCCATAAAGCCTTTGTTCAGGCAAGCCCTTAGGCCATTGACATTCCAGGATATCCATTTCATGGGTTTTATCATTTTTCTTCCATCAAATCTTTTTTTATTTCTTCAAATTCGTTTTCAATCTCTTTGAGTCTAGCTCTACTGGCTTTTACCAGTCGAAGGCTCTCTTTTACTTTTTCAAGACCTGTTTCTACATCCAGCTCTTCCTGTTGGTCAAACCAGGCATTGATTTCTTCTAATTGCTTAAGAATTTTCGTCAGATTCAATTGCTCCATGTTCACTCCTTTGTTTGATATCCATCACTTTGGAATGTATTTCACCATCTTTCAGTCTAATCTTGACAAAATCATCCAGGCATAATTTATGGACACTCGATATTACCCTATCTTGATGAAATATAATGCTGTAACCCATATCTAAAAGACGATCAGGATTGTTCTTTCTTATACTATCTTCTTGATGTTTCAGGTGGCGAGAAACAAATTC
>CAZMFK010000067.1:0-7689 GCA_964565545.1 uncultured Caldisericota bacterium
ACAGTTTTTTTTCTTCAAAAGTAAATTCTTTGACTGCAATGACATTGACTACTATAGCTTTTTGCAGAATAGGCGAGTCAATGGAGTCAACTTCAAAACCAATCTGGGTAAGCTGGTGTTTCAGTTCAGAAGCGGTGGGACAGCTATCTTTCAATATTGTTTTTAAAAAACCATATGAAATTATCATGAAAGTTAAAACTGCTCCAGGAAGTGAATATGGTTGTCCATTAACATTCGAATATCTTCCACTCCATACTTGAGCATAACTAAACGATCAACTCCCCATCCAAATGCAAACCCGGAATATTTTGTTGGATCAATGTTGACATTTCGTAGCACCTGGGGATGAACCATGCCTGAACCTCCCAGTTCAATCCATCCTGATTGCTGACATACAGGGCAGCCCTTTTTTTTGCAAAAGGGACAACTAATCAAAGTCTCAGCTCCTGGTTCCACAAAAGGAAAATAAGAAGGAAGAAAACGAACCTCAACATGCTTTTCAAATACACCATACATCATTTCTGTAAGCAATCCACTCAGATCTGCCATGCTTAAGCCTTCATCAACATATAGACCTTCAATTTGATGAAACACGGGGTAGTGAGTGGCATCCGATGCATCTCTGCGATAACAACGACCATTAATGGAAACAATTCGGAGTGGAGGCTTCAAATTTTCCATAGTTCGTATTTGAACATTGGAAGTATGCGTGCGTAAAAGCATATTATCGGTAATATAAAATGAATCCTGCATTTTTCTTGCTGGATGCCATTTCGGAATGTTGAGTGCTTCAAAATTGTGATAATCATCTTCTATTTCATTGCCATCCACAATAGTAAAATTTAAATTTCGAAAAATATCGTAAAGTTGGTCTGCTATAAGGCTCAGAGGGTGTTGATGTCCTATTCGAAAGAGTTTTCCAGGCAAAGTGTAGTCATAAAAAGATTCGCTTTTCGCAGTAGTTTTCTTTTGATGAAAATTTGATTGATATTGATCCAATGACTCCTGCAAATCATTTTTCAGCTGGTTTATCTTGCTTCCAAAATCTTTTTTGGTGGCAGGTTCCATTTGGGCAAGTTCATCGAAAAGCTGACGAACCAAACCTTTTCTACCCAGAAAATTAATTCGAATCTGTTCAAGATCCTGTTCAGAGGAAATCTTAGACACATCTTCTTCAAATAAAGATCGAATAGATTGAATTTTCTCTGGTAGATTCAAAATTACTCCTGTTTACTGGACTTGTCGGAGTTACATGAGCAAGTCTGTACAGGATGCTTTAAAAAACCAAGATTGGAAATAATTTTTTTTACATGAGTGCTTTTACATTTTGTGCATACATGACGATCTGTGCCATTTAGCGTCGTAAATACTTCAAAAATAGTATCGCAATCACAGCATTTGTATTCGTATATTGGCATTAACTCTTACCTCCACAGCATAACAATTTTCTTTATTTTAATATTACCAAATTATAATGAATATTCATCAATAATATACCCAAAGATTTAATTTCTGCATTGAGGATGAAGTAAAAAACTTTTAAGGCTTAAGAGGCTTTTGTAAATGGCAAAGATGGCAAATGCCAGCAGTTTCTTCGACTTTCATTAAGAATGCAACCCCATGACCAGGCTCATCCAATTTCAAATCGTGCGTAATCCTTTTTAATACTTCAGCGCTTATGTTTTTATCCACCAGGGTTAGTACAATTTCTTTTTCAGGTTCAACCAAAATGCCAAAGATTTTTTTATTGTCATGAATACCTGAGCCACGTCCAGCGATAATAGTCCCACCTTCAGCACCCGCACGTTTGGAAGAAGTTACTACTTCACAGGCATTGTCTCGATTGACGATAGTAATGATCAAATCAAACTCAATCCCCTTTTTTTCTGACATATGATCCTCCTGATCCTTATCGCCTTCAGGCATTTCCTGGGGAAAATTCAGCCAGCCGGCATATTGTGAAACGTCAATAACAAAGCCAATTCCCTGTCCTGGACGGTCAATATGACTCAGCTGGGTAATAGTTTCCAGTAAATTCTTCAAGCATTTTTTTTGAGCAAGCATCAATACTATTTCTTTTTCAGGTTCATATTCAATGCCAAGAATATCCAGATAAACCTTTTTCGGAGCTGTGCCTTTTCCGTAAAGGACAACTCGCCTGGTAGCGCCACACTTTCTTGCTTCGGTGGATACTTTGGTGCCCATGCCTTTTCTTACAACAAAAACCACCATTTTTAAATTTAGTTTTCCATGAACATCCATGTTACTCATCATCTTTTCCTTTTCGCTCATAAAGTATACCTAGAATAAGAATAGATAAAATTGGAATCAATGAAACCAATGAAACCATTCCAAAAGCATCCAGTAATGGATTACTACCTTCAATGGAGGCAGAAAAGCCAACTACCATGGACAAAACAAAGGTAACTACAACAGGGCCTGTGACTACGCCCCCGGAATCAAAAGCAATAGCTGTAAAGATTTTACTCACTTTACGACTTAGTATTAGCGCGATTAAGTATCCAGGCAAAAGAAGATATATTAGTTGAATGCCTGTAAAAACCCTTGCAACAGCTACCGCTACCGACACTGCAACACCAAAAGATAAAAAATATAGGAGGATGGTTTTGTTGATATAACCTCCAGTGTTTTTATCTACTTCATAAATCAGTACCCGTATCGCTGGTTCAGCAATACAGGATAAAAAACCGAGAATAAACCCAAGCGGGATCATAATCCATCGAAAAGAAAGTTTTCCAATGGATTCACCCATTAATGAGCCAACGGGTATAAAACCTATATTGACCCCGTGCAAAAAAAGTACTAAGCCCAGAAAAGCCAGTCCCATGCCCTTGATAATACGTACAAAACGTTTGAAAGGCCACCGAATAAAGATGATTTGAAAAAAGATGAAAATCAGCATTAGCGGAAACAAAGCCAAGGCTACATCGCGGACAGCATATTGGATGTCTTCAAGAAAAAAAGACATTAGAAGATCATCCCCAAGATCAAAACAGCAATGATGGGACCAATAGAAGCTAATGCCACAAGCCCGAAACTATCCTCTGAAGTCTTTCGACTGCGGGTAATTGATGAAAATCCCATTCCCAAAGCTAAAATAAATGGTACTGTCATAGGCCCGGTGGTTACCCCACCTGCATCAAAAGAAACAGGTATAAACTGAGGAGAGGAAAAGATAGACAACACAAATACTAGCGCATAACCCCCAGCCAGCAAATAAATCATGGGCACATTAAACAAGATCCGAAGCAGGGAAAGGGCTACAAAAATACCCACTCCGATGGAAATAAATAGAATAAGTAATAAGCGGTTGATATCGCCTGATGAAACTTGATCAATTTGCAATGCCAGTACCTGTACGGCTGGCTCAGCTACTGTTACAACAAAGCCCATCAAAAAACCAAAAACGATGACTATCCAGAGCTTTCCGCTCAATGTGATGGTTTTTCCGATAGCTTCCCCAAATTCGAGTAAACTGGTTTTGATGCCAGCTAAAAAGAAAACTAAACCCAGCATCATTAAAAAAGCTCCAATAAGGAAACTTAATAGCATTTTAGGGGGGAACGGAACCAAAACAAATTGAATGAGCAAGATAAAAATCGTGATAGGAACAATAGAGAGCAAAACTTCATGAATAATCTCTCTGATTTCGATATTCAGCCTCCTACCATGGGATAAATTTCTAAAGTAAATTATATCATACAAGCCTCTTTATTTGCATAGCTCAAGGGAACGTTACTAAATAGGCCAAAAAAGTTTTAAAAAAGAAAAGTGGATACTTAAGAAATCAAAATCTGCTGAATTTTACAAATCAATTTCTTCAAGCTTATATTGGTGTTTCTTCATGTCGACAAGCCCTGAGGTTAAAAAACTCACGCCTTCTTGTTCTAGCAAACGACGTTGATCGCTAAGAGGAAAAAGTGAATTTGATAGAGGTAATTCACCTGTTTTTTTAATCACCCGATACCAGGGGATTTGAGAAGGGCACCGATGCATGGCCCAACCCACAAGCCTGGAAGCCCTGGGGTGACCAAGAAGCTGAGCAATTTGGCCATAACTCATCACATATCCAGGAGGAATAATCCTAACTAAGTCATATACCTGTTGAAAAAATGATACTGGTTGCTGGGGTTTTTCTTTCAACATTTTAGACCAATGGCACTGGTGGTTGATCTTTTTTGAAAGAAGTGGACTGTTCTTCAAAAAGCTCATATTTTTCTTTGCCAAAAACATGAAAGTCCTTCACGGGCCAAAGGATAAACATGGTTTTCCCGTAAATAAGATCTTTGTTGACAGGTCCAAAATCTCTGCTATCCATGCTATTGTTTCGATGATCGCCCAATACAAAGAATTCGTCTGCTTCAAGAACAACCGGACCAACAATACCTGGGGTTTCAATTTGGGAAAGATAAGGTTCGATCAACTCAATTCTGTTGATATACACTTTACCTTCCCTGATTTGAACGGATTCGCCAGGAAGCCCTACAATCCTTTTTATATATCGGGTTTTTGAGTCAACCATAGGAGGAGTGAAAACCACAATATCTCCTCTTTTAGGCTCTGCGATTCGGTAAATGAATTTGTTAACTACAATACGATCGTTGTTATGTAAAGTTGGTTGCATGGAACTCATTTGCACCTTGTAAGGTTGAAAAAAATAACTGGGAAGTAAAAAAATAACAATAAAAGTAATTATTGTAGTTCTTAGCCATTCAATGATTTCTTTTTTCCAAACTTGATTCATTCTAAAAAAATACTCCTTCATTGCGCAAATAACTAGATATAGTACTCCTTTGAATAGAAAATACTATAGGAAATAGACAAGTCTGTTAGCTTGGGAATAGCTGATACATCCTTTCGATAAGTCGACATTCATTTTAAGCTCCTAATGATATTTTGACAAGCAAGCTGGCCTTATGTATATTAGTGTTTCGATTTTTTTTGCATATTTGAGCTTTAGGAGTTTGACTGTGAAACAACCCTTGATCATCGTGAAAGATTTATGCAAGACTTATTCGGTTTCAAAACGGGAAAAAGGCATCAAAGGATCACTGAAAGGACTTTTTCATCGGGAAAAACAAATAATCGAAGCATTGAAAGGTATTTCGTTTCAAGTAGACCCAGGTGATTGTATTGGTTTTATTGGACCCAATGGAGCAGGAAAGTCGACTACCTTAAAAATCCTATCTGGCATCCTCCTTCCAAGTTCTGGGCAATGTAGCGTTTTAGGTCGGATTCCCTGGATGGAACGCATGGAACATGTCCGCCATATTGGTGTAGTTTTTGGGCAACGCACCCAGTTGTGGTGGGACCTTCCGTTGCAGGAATCATATTATCTGCTTAAGTCCATTTATTCGATTCCTAATGAAGTTTTTCATAAGCGTATGAGAGATTTGGTTTCTTTACTTCAGATGGAACCTTGGCTATCTGTTCCAGTCAGGCAATTGAGCTTGGGCCTGCGCATGCGTGCAGATATTATTGCTTCTTTGCTTCATGATCCGGAAATCCTTTTCCTGGATGAGCCAAGTATAGGACTGGACACAGAAACCAAGATTGAGCTTCGCCGTTTTTTGAAACATTTAAATGAAAAAAATGGCAAAACCATTCTCCTTGCTTCCCATGATTTGTGGGATATAGAAGCTCTTTGCAAAAGAATAATATTTATCAATCATGGAAAAATCCTTCGCGATTGCCTGCTGGAAAATTTTCTCAAACAAGAAGTCCATGAGCGAAGCATCAAGCTGAGTGGAATACCCAGGGCAGATTTATTGAAACATTTTAAGCCATCACAGCTTAAAGCAGAGACAGATCATATTCTTTTGCAGATAGACACAAAGCAAACCTCTATGGCGCAAGTTCTTTCAACTTTATCCTCTTTGGAAGGCTTAGATGAGCTAAGCATCGAACAACCCAGCATTGAGGACTTAGTTTTAAAGCTTTATCAATCCGAGAAATCGACATGACAAAGTACTTAGCTTATTTTCGAGGAAAGATGCAAACTTTACTACAATATCGCGAGGCAGCTATTTCTGGAGCTTTAGTTCAGATATTTTTCGGGTTACTTCGCATATATCTTTTGAAAGCTTTTTATGCATCCTCTTCTTTAGTTCCTCCCATTCCCTTCGAACATGCAGTAGTTTATGTGTGGCTGGTGGAAGGCACTCTCCGGCTTGCCCCCTATGCTCCTGATGGCGAAATCGTACAACAGATTCGTTCGGGGCAGGTGGCTTACGAATGGATTAAGCCCCTGGATCTCTACCATGCCTGGCTGAGTCGGTCCCTGGCTAGTAAAATTGCGCCCACCTTGCTTCGTTTTTTTCCTGTAATACTCATCAGCAGTATGTTTTTTGGTTTTCGCGCTCCGGACTCTTTTCTTGCAGGGCTATCCTGGTTGATTTCACTTTCTGCGGCTGTATTACTAAGCGCTGTGATTACCAACCTTTTGAATATCACTTTGCTTTGGACTATTTCCGGAGAGGGAATCTCCCAGCTCCTCACTGCAAGTAGCTACCTATTATCCGGGCAAATGATACCTTTGGCAATTTTTCCAGATACTATCCGGGACATTTTCCGTTTTTTACCCTTTTCAGGCATTATTGATCTGCCCAATCGCTTCTATTTAGGTGAGTTGTCCTGGCAGCAGCTTCCGATTGCATTAGCTTTTCAGTTTGCCTGGATCGTCTTTTTCTGGATCGTCGGACAAGGGGTACTCCGGGCAGGAATCAGAAGAATTGTTATTCAGGGTGGTTAGGATGTCATTAGTAATAATATATTTATCCTTGATTAAATCATCCGTTATGACACAAATGCAATATCGAGCATCGCTTTTCATGCTTTCGATGGGTCAATTGCTGGTTACAGGGATTGAATTTTTAGTCGTTTTAGCTTTATTTTATCGTTTTGATAGCTTGTTGACGTGGTCATTAGCAGAAGTAGCTTTATTTTATGGCTTTATTCATATGGTATTTGCTTTTTCTGATGCTTTTTCACGAGGATTCGATTTGATGCCTTTGATGATCAGAACTGGAGAGCTCGATCGCATGATGCTTCGTCCAGTGCCTGTTTTTATGCAGTTGGCAGGGAAAGAGCTTACGCTACGAAGATTGGGCCGATTAGTTCAGGGAATGCTGGTGGGTATCTGGGCATGGAATGAGCTCAATATCAGTTACAGCATCGAAACCATCGGACTGTTTTTTTGGGCTGCCAGTAGTGCTTTTCTTTTATTTCAAGCCATTGTCATTCTTCAGGCAACCTTATGTTTCTGGACCACTGAGTCCATCGAGTTGGGCAATCTATTTACCTATGGTGGCGTAGAGGCAGTGCAGTTTCCAATAACAATTTATCCTACTTCCATACAACGCTTCTTTCTTTTTGTCATTCCTTTGGCAGGAGTGTCATATTTTCCATTAGTATACCTGATGGGAAAAGCCAACTTTTTTGGAATTCCTGTGTGGATAGCATTCCTTACTCCTTTAGCAGGATGGTTTTTCTGGGCTTTTTCTCTTTTAGTTTTCCATTTGGGAATGAAGCACTATGCATCTACCGGTAGTTAGTGCTTGCAAAATTATCAGACTATGTACATAAAAAATGAAATACACCATCAGCAAAGGCTCAAAAGTTGTCAACAACCCCGTCCTCTATGAAAAGCCTCCTGTCAAGTATGTAGGT
>CAZMFK010000068.1:0-5653 GCA_964565545.1 uncultured Caldisericota bacterium
GTAACGTAGGAAAACCATTCCAATACTGAAAAGCCAATAATACCCATGCAGCAGGTAAGTATTCCCATCACGCTGCCTCCGGTAAAAGCTACATATAAAGCTTTATGGACAGAACTTTTTGCTGCATAGGTGGTTCTGTGGTTAGCTTCGGTGGCTATGGCCATACCTGTGAAACCGCTTATAATTGAACAAATCGACCCAAATAAAAAAAACAGTGCAAACCAGGTATGGAAAAAAACTCCAAGAATAATCATTATTAAAGCTAAAAAGGGTGCCATAGTTTTGAGTTGTCGCTTCAGGTATGTTTTTGCCCCTTTTTGAATGATTTGACCAATGGAACTAAGTGTTTGATCTGAAGGCATTCCATAGATTTCCCTGACAAGGAAAAAAAGGATAACTACTCCTGCCAGGCCGCTTCCCAAACCAATCCAAACATTCAACATATTATCTCCACTCTTTCAATACACCAATGGCAGAAGAGCTCGGCCATATTAAATATTTTGACATACCATAACAATAGTTTATAATTCAATTATAATAATTCAAGGTATTTTAAGGGGCGGATGGCTCAGCGGTAGAGCACTTCCCTCACACGGAAGGGGCCACAGGTTCGAATCCTGTTCCGCCCATGTTTTCAGTGATTGGTTGCCGACGTAGCTCAGCAGGCAGAGCAGCTGATTCGTAATCAGCAGGTCATCAGTTCGATTCTGATCGTCGGCTGAATCAAGAGGTGAAAGATGGATGATAGAAAGACTATTGGCCCTTATGAACTAATCGAGGAAATTGGAAGGGGTGGGATGTCCATTGTCTATAAAGCTGATCACCCCACGCTATCCAAAAAGGTAGCCATCAAGCTTTTATCCCCAACCTTGTCTCTGGACCCCAAATTTATTGAGAGATTCAAGAACGAAGCCAAGATTCTCTCCTCTTTCCGACACCAGAATATTGTCAGTATTATTGATTTTGGTGAAGATCGTCAGCAGTATTATATTGTGATGGACTATATCGAGGGTTATACAGTTAAGCAGATGTTGCAACAAGCAGGACCAATATCGCTGAAGATTGCTTTGAATGTAATGAAAAATATTTCCTCAGCGATTTCTTATACCCATCGAAAAGGGATCATCCATCGGGATCTTAAATCTTCCAACATCATGATGGATCATACGGGTCGAATTTTGGTAACTGATTTTGGCCTTTCTAAAGATATCAGCTTAAAAAGCATACCCGAAACTACTTTGCAGTCCAATGATATCGCAGGAACATTTGGATACATAGCTCCAGAACAGCTTGATCCGAAAATTGGCAACATTGACGAACGCACGGATATTTATTCGCTGGGAGTTGTATTTTATGAAATGGTAACGGGCCAACTCCCTTTCAGCGAGAAAAATGCTCCTATTAACCTGGCCTATATGCATTTATCGGTTATTCCTGAGTCCCCTCTAAAAATTCAAAAAGAATTACTACCTAAAGCTGATCAGGTCATTATGAGAATGCTTGAAAAAGACCCAACCAAAAGATTTCAGTCTTTTGAAGAAGTTCTGGCTGCTGTCAATGAAATGGAAGATATAGCCCAGTATTATCGTGAAGGTTCAGAAGAAACGGCAGGTTCATTTTTTGAGATAGTCACTGAAGAACAATCCTTTACCAAAAGCATTGAAGAATTCAATAAGACTTTTGATAAAAAGACTACAGAAAAAAAACTTCCGAGTGACGCAGTGCAGGATGAAAAAATCATTGGAAATCGATATCGAATTGAAAAACTTATCCTGAAAAGAATACTTAGCAATTTATATCTTGGAACTGATTTGCAACAATCCTGTTCTGTAACTATCCAGATTCCCAACGATACTCGTCCAACCTTTCGTTCAAGATTGGAACGCGAAATCGATGCTATGAAACAAGTTGACCATCCCAGCTTTGTCAAACTCCTGGATGTGATAAATGAAAATGATACTTTTTATGTAATCCGGGAGCACATTGAAGGCAAAACTATTCGCAACATGATTGAAGATGGCTCCATACCCCTGATGCAATCGGTAGATATCATCATGCATGTATTGGAAGGACTCAAATACCTTCACTCAAAAGGAATTATCCACAGAGACATCAATTCGGATGTGGTGTTGATTACTTCAGAAAAAAAAGCAATGATAACCACTTTGGGAATTACCCGGATTGAAGATGCTTCATCAGTATCCAGCGGGGAATT
This sequence comes from uncultured Caldisericota bacterium, assembly GCA_964565545.1. GTDB lineage: Bacteria > Caldisericota > Caldisericia > UBA6126 > UBA6126 > T3SED10-260. The sequence continues at coordinate 2,216 of CAZMFK010000068.1, forward strand.
TTTAGGTATAGTCCAATACACTGCTCCCGAACAGATTACTCAATCCAAATCCGATGCCCGATCAGATATTTATGCTGTTGGCATACTTCTTTTTGAGTTGCTTACCGGTAAACCCCCATTTACTTCATCACTCCCGGTAGACGTGATGGATATGCACCTAAAAAAAATTCCTCGATTTCCTGATGATATGCAAAACCTGATTCCACTCAACCTTCAACGCATTGTTTTGAAAGCTTTGGCTAAAATACCTGACCAGCGGTATCAATCGGTACAAGAGTTTCAAGATGAGTTGAATCGTTTCAAGGCAAGCTTTGAAGAAGATGCAGTTTCACCAGTGGAAAGTGCTGACAAAGAAATTGCTTCCTTTTTTTCTACCGATGAAGAGGATCCTTCTTCCATCATGTACAAAAATATTCTTGAAACCAACAAGTCTCCCAACAAAAACGTATCTTTTACCATCAAAAAGAAACCTTCCAACAAAGATGAAAAAAAGAAATCAAGAGTTAATATTGATAAATTGATTACTGATGAAATAAAACCCAAAGAGCATATAACCCCCAAGGTTGATTTTCAAATCAAAGAACCTCCCCTATCTCGACCAAAGCGAAGAAATACTTTTCTCGCCCCTCTGTTTGCTTTTGCATTAGTGGCTGTATTGGTATATTTGTTTTATCCCCTGCTTCCAATCGAAAAGTTAAGTTTTTTAAACCGATTTCAATTAAACGAACAGATCAATCCAACAAGCACATTCTTTGCATTGAGCGAAAACCAAAAAACTACTTTTCCCAGCTTTGAATCTCATGAAATTATTTTTCAGGTCAAGGAGACAGTACATCAAATCACCTACAATCAATTGCCCCAGGAAGTATATGTCCAATCTGCGCTTCTCGATGATGATGCATTTCGAGTTACCCTCTATTCCGATATGTTGACCCACAAAACTCCATTCGTTTTGCAGCTAACCGCCTGGGATGAAAACAAGCAGGAGCTTTTTTCCAGTGAGTTTGTGTTATGCATTGAAAACAAGAATCTGACCATGATCAGGTTTTATATGGGAAGCCCCTATTATGAAAGAATTACTTCTCAGGGTATCGAAAACAAAGAGTTTGAGGTTACTCCTCTCATGCACAATTTCAATATTTATCTGCCCTTACGCTTTATTGTGGATTCCTTTAACGGTATGCTTGAATATGATTTTACCCAGGAAATGATCACTGTTAAAAATCTCGGAGAGGAAACATATCGGTTCTTTTTGTATCAAAATCGATATTATGTTGGCGATCAGAGTTTTGCTATCAACCCTATCTTTGAAAAAGAAGACCGAGCTTATCTGCCCATTCTTCTTTTCACCCAAAAAAAAGGCCTTTTTGCTCAGTTATCACCAGCTGATGAAGGAAAAACATTGGTTACCATCATGAGGTTGCGTTAAATGGAATTGGATAAAAACAGCCTTGAAATGCTGACCGTTGTGGTCGCTGTCAGCAACAGGGAAGAAACCGAGCAAATATCACAGGTCCTGACTGATGAGGCAGATTTTTCAATCGAAGATAAAATTTTTGACGGTTTTTTATTGGAAGAAAAATTACGAGTTATTTCACCCGATATTCTGGTATTGGACTACCATTTAAAAAATATTGATATGGGCAGGTTTCTTGAAGAGTCACAAAATAAAAACCCCTCCATGACCATTATATTGTTAGTCAATAAAGATGATTCGGTAGATTTGTTATTATTCCACAGGGCTTCCCTGCGAAACATCATTTCAAGACCTATTGATTACCCAAAACTACCTGGCATTATGCGTAATGCTTTGCTTCATTCATATAAAAAAATTAAAGCCCGTTCAAGTTCCTATGGCTGTCTGCATCAGGGCATAGTAATTGCTTTTTCCAGTGCCAAAGGAGGAGTCGGAAAATCCTTTGTATCTTCCAATCTTAGCCTGGTGTTGGGCAATTTGAATCGAAATTACAAAGTGGTTTTGCTTGATTTTGCTTTACCTTATGGCGATCAAAGAGCAATTTTTGGCATACCTCCTGCTGCTACTCAGTCAGTTTTGGATCTGGTTGGCATAGCAGAAGAAATTACACCCGAAAGAATCAAATCTGTTGCAGTCAACAGTCCTGTTTATCCCAACGTAGATGTGATTTTATCATCTCACAAAAAGGAGTTGCAAGAAAATTTTGCAAGAGCAATCCCAAAGGTGATGAAATCTTTGCGGCAAGTGTATGATTTTATTATTGTGGATCTAAACCCGGGAATTACTGAAGTATCTCGTCCCATACTAGAAAAAGCTGATCGTATTATGCTGCTTTTTACGCCCGAGATACCTTCCATTTACCGATTGATTCATCTTTTAAAGGATTTTCAATGGCTCAAAATCCACCACCCCCCTGAGATTATTTATAACCGACGTTCCAAAAAAGCTGACAGAGATGTAGGAGCTTTATTATCCAAAGTGCTTCCTTATAAAATTTTTGCTACCATTTCTGAAGATTTTCGTACCGCTTCTCACTCACTAAATTACCTGACTCCTGCTGTTACCCGAAAATCACCAATCAGGAAAGACATTCTTGCGCTTTCTCAGCAGATTCTGGAATGGCATGAATACAATCAACAGGAAATATGAGCGAAGATTATAAAAAACCCGCGCATTTGGATAGCGAAGATTATTATCGGAAAATACGAGAGTTTATCTTTCGCTATGTGACCCCTTCTGAAATATTACGAGAAAAATCTAAACCAGGCAGTCAAATACGCGAAGAAATACGAATGTTAGCGATGAGGGGTATTCAGGAATCAAAAAGAATTCTTCCAATGGATTACCAGGAACACCTGGTTCAACGACTTCTAAATGAAATATTTGGCTTTGGGATCATACAGCCCCTTCTTGAAAATGAAAACGTGGCAGAGATCATGATTGTTTCCCCTGAGCAGGTATATATTGAAGAAAATGGAAAGCTGATACTGACTGATTACCGATTTGATAGTGATGCCCAAATTCTTCAGATTATTGATCGCATCGTTAGCCCCCTGGGTAGGCGTATTGATGAATCAAGCCCTTTAGTGGACGCTCGTTTGCCCGATGGAAGCCGTATTAATGCAGTCATCCCTCCGATTGCAGTAAAAAGTCCCACCCTAACCATAAGAAAATTCAAAACCAATATATTGGATTATCAGAGCTTGGTTACATTAGGTAGTATGAGTCCTATGATTGCTGAATTTCTTGATCTATGTGTTCGTTCCAGGCTGAATATGCTTATTTCGGGAGGAACCGGATCAGGGAAAACCACCCTGTTGAATGTTTGTTCTTCTTCAATCCCCTCTGATGATCGGATTATTACAATCGAGGATTCGATTGAGCTAAAATTGCTTCAACCACATGTTGTATCCCTGGAAGGGCGACCCGCCAATATTGAGGGTCAGGGAAAAGTGAGTATT
>CAZMFK010000068.1:5663-7666 GCA_964565545.1 uncultured Caldisericota bacterium
GAATTCGTGATCTGGTGATTAACTCCCTCAGAATGAGGCCTGACCGGATAGTTGTTGGAGAAGTCCGTGGTCCGGAAGCTTTTGATATGCTTCAAGCCATGAATACTGGTCATGATGGATCCTTGTCCACCATTCACTCCAATACGCCGAAAGATGCTATATCGCGTTTGGTATCCATGGTTTACATGGCTGGCATTGATATGCCTGTCCATGTTATTCGAGAAATGATATTTGGCGCAATTGAATTGGTGGTTCAAACCGCCCGATTATCGGATGGAAGCCGACGAGTCATATCAGTCACTTCCTTCAACCAGTTTTCAGAGGATCAAATATCCTTACATGATGTTTTTCGGTTGGAACTTTCTGATCAGCGAGCTGAAGGTGGCAGAATCGAAGGAAATTATATTTTCAATGGTATTGGCAAACGAGTCAAAGAAAAGATTCAACCCTATTTAAACTACCATCCTTTTGTTAAGTATATGAAAGAAAATTCAAACTCAGGAGAGTTATAATCACCCATGGCAATAAAGCGAAAAAAGAAAATTGAGGGTTTGTTTAGCAAATATTATGTCCATCAATCCGACAAACCCTCTTCTGACTTGGCCAGGGAAGATACTCATTTCTTCACCACTATCCCTGAACTTTTAGGTATAAGAATCCATCCTATCAGTTTCTTTGCTTTGTTCATCGCGATTATGGTTTTATTATGGTTTATGGGCTGGTTTTTCTTCGATAACTGGGTCATGTCTTCTTTGATGATCACTGCACTTTTATACGTTTTTTTTTCTATCGTCCAAAGCAGAAGAAAAGTAAAAGAAGAGCTTTTTACCAAACAGCTCCCGGATACTTTAAGCGCAGTAGCAAACTCATTGAAGGCAGGATTTTCTCTCGACCAGTCGTTTGAATTTGTTTCTGAATCCATGCCTGAGCCTACCAAGTCCGAATTTTCGAGAATCCATATGAACTATCGGGTAGGATTCACTTTGGCTGAAGCTTTAACAGAGCTATCAATAAAATATCCCAATGCTGAAGTCCTGCTATTTGTATCCAGTCTGGTGCTTCAAAACCAGGTAGGCGGCAATGTTATTCCATTTTTGGTCGAGTTGGGAAATATCATTCGTGAAAGAATCAGGCTAAAAAACCAAATTGCTGTGGGTACAGCACAGGTTCGCCTATCTGCACTGATCATTGCCTTGATACCGTATTTTTTATTAGTTCTACTGCACTTTTCAGGTTATCGAGCCCTAACGGAAACTATGCGGGGATTTCTGCTGCTATTATTTGCGATTCTTCTACAAATGACCGGGATGGCTATCATCAGTACTTTCATGAAGTTGGACATTTAACATGGAGATATTTGATCAGATTTTAATTTATGCCCTTGCATTTCTTTTTTTAATCTTGCTGGTTTTGTTTTTTTATAATCGAAAAATGGAAATCAGCCAACGAAAAAGAGTTGCATCTCTCTTTGATGAAATCAAAAAGCAAAAGCCCGTTCGTTCTCCCAATGCTATTGTTGGAGTGTTCGTAATCTTTTCCAAAGTGCTTGCGAAAGTTCTCCCTGGAATATTCAAGAAGATTACTCGTTCCATGTCGATGGCAACCAGTGCCAGGATTGAAAAACAGCTTCAATTGGCAGGCTATCCATTTCTTTTGGATGCTTATTCCTGGCAATGGCTTAAAATAGTTACTGCTTTTATTTTTTTCGTGAGTATCAGCACTGTAAGTATGGGCAATGAGCAATGGACCTATATGGGCTATGCCTTGCTTTTAGGGTTTTTAGGATATTTTTATCCCGATTTTTTCCTAAATAGCCTGCTTCAAAAAAGGAAAAATAAAATCAGTCGCGAATTGCCTGATGCCATTGATTTTTTGTCGCTTTGTCTGGCCGCAGGCATGAATTTCCAATTGGCTGTTGAAGAATACATTCGACGGAACAATACGCTTCTGGCTGATGAATTTTCTATCTTTGTAAACCAGATTGATGTAGGAGTTGGTAGAGT
>CAZMFK010000069.1:0-7519 GCA_964565545.1 uncultured Caldisericota bacterium
ACCTGGGTTTCATGGGGTACTGAGCAATCGAAAACCCCTCCTGACCAATCCAAACATAACGCCACTGCCTCCTCATGGTCAGCTACCCTCTGTTTTCATCTATACCGATCAACACGCACAGATGGAAACAATACTGAGTCAAAGCAACACGCTCCAGCTCATCCAAAGCATTCAAGCCACGCTTAGCTCCTCGGATACCTGGCAAATCCTCTTGGAGCCACAAAAGCTCCAGCTTCGAGTTATGACCTATGCCATGCATGAAAACCATGTGGAAGCCTGGCTGAGTACTTTTTTCCAGTTATCAGAAATATTTAAAAGATGAATGAGCCAAGTTTGCCTCAAATCCCAGAAGAAGAAATCGAAATAAGCTTCTCGCGATCCTCGGGCCCCGGGGGTCAACACGTCAATAAAAGTAGCACCAAGGCCCTGGCCATATGGAACGTCTCCTCGTCAACCGCATTCACTCCAGAGCAAAAAGAGCGCATCATTGCCAAACATGGATCAGAAATCCTGCAAGCCAGCAACCAGGAAACCCGCAGTCAACTAGAAAACCGAAAGCGAGCCATCCAAAAATTGAATAAAATGGTCCAGCAGGCCCTTGAAGTTGAAAAAGATCGGATCCCAACCCAGGCCACCTTTGCATCTCGCATCAAGCGATTATTTAAGAAAAAAATACATTCTGAGATTAAAAAACTACGAAAAAAGCCAGATATTGATGAGTTTGCGGATTAACTAAAGCGCTTGCTCAATGAAGCTTTCCAGCTCCTCAGGCTTATAGGTCGGTGAAAATCTGCCCAGGATCTGCCCATCACGCCCAACCAGGAACTTGGTAAAATTCCATTTAATCTTGTCTCCGGAAACTGTCTGAGCCAGATCGTGCAGGATTTTTTTAAAAGCTCCCGATTGTTCATTTTCCTTGTCTTCCGGGACCTGAGTTCGAAGGTAAGCATATAAGGGATCTGCGTGCTCCCCATTGACATCAATCTTGGCGAAACGCTTAAACGTAGTTCCGTAATTTAGCTGGCAAAAGCTATCGATTTCTTCGTCTGTTCCTGGAGCCTGGTGCAAAAACTGATTGCAGGGAAAATCCAGGATCTCAAAACCTTTGTCCCTATACTTTTGATACAAAGCTTCCAACCCCTTATATTGAGGAGTCAGACCGCATCCCGTGGCTGTGTTAACAATCAATAGCACTTTACCCTGATAGTCAGAAAGCGAAATTTCATTTTTCTGATTGTCTTTAACTGAAAAATCATACACACTCATAAGTTCCTCCATCTACTTTTCAACTCAGCAGTTATTGTCAAATTGCAGTAAAAAAAGATACAATTCTTCAACCATTAAATTATAAAATATGTTCAGAAAATTTTGGCAATAAAAAAGATGACAACAACCCCGTCCCCGTGACAATAAAGGAAGCTGCCCTCATGGAGGCTATCAGGAGGACAGCTATGAAGTATAGGTTATTTTTTAAATAACCTTGTTTTAAGTTTGGAAGAGGTAATCTCAAGTATCAAAGCAATAATAAGGATCAGGTATGTAATTGCACCGACTTCACGAAGGTTAAAATACCTTGCGCTGGCCATGAATAATTCAAATCCGATCCCCCCTGCTCCTGCAGCAGCTCCAACAGCTACAGCTTCAACAAAATTTATTTCAAAACGAATAAATGTCCATGCCAGCAGGTATGATATCGAAGAGGGAACTACTGCTTGAAATACAATCTGCCACCAGTTTGCTCCGCATGCTGTTAATGCTTCTATTACTCCATGATCAAGCTCTTCAAATGATTCAGAAAAAGCTTTAAGAAGATATCCAAACGAATGAAAAGTTAATCCCACTACAGCAGCTGTAGTTCCCAACCCTATCGAAACAGCAAAAATCAGCACCCATAAAACCGTTGGCACGGCCCGTACAAATGAAACAAATCCCTTGATAACATTGGATACCCCTTTGGAGGATAGATTTTGAGCAGAAAACAAACCAAGAAAAAAAGCTAAAACTCCTCCGGTTATAGTTGCTAAAAATGCTATCCCCAGGGTAAACGAAATTTTGTGTAGTCCAGCGAGAAATGAAAAGTTTTTAAAATGAGCCTCAGTAAACATAGTTCGAAAGTTGATCAGGGTATCTTTAATGGCTTCCAGCAGGTTGATATCTTTGTAATCAAAGGTAAAGAAGCTATAAATAGTTAACAAAAACAATAAAATTAAAGTAGTTTTAATTACAAATGAAGCTTTGTTAACTGGCTTGCGTTGCTTGTATTTTTCTAAAAGATCTTGCTCATGATTTTGTGCGGTGCTAAGCCACAAATGCTGAATTGCTTCTTGTAATTGCATTATAAGATTAACCTTCTTACATAATTTGAAATAAACTCAATAAAGAAAACAGTAACAACAATTACAATTACAACCAAGCTAGCTGCATTATAATTAAAACTTTTGTAATAAAGATCAAAAGAAAACCCAATCCCAGTAGCTGTAAGAATTCCCAACAAGGTTGCGCTACGTATATTGGTTTCAATCATGTATAGAATCCAGCTAATTATTTGTGACATTGACATGGGCAAAACCGCTTGAAAAACGACATGAAGATAATTTGCACCAGTTGCTTTTAAAGCTTCAACTGGTTCTGTGCCTACCTCGTCTATAGTTTCAATAAATGCTCTGGTAAGAAATCCAAAGGTTGCAATAAAAAGAGCAAAAAAACCAGTTAGGGAGCTTTGGCCAAATGAAAACAGCAATATCATGGCCCAGGCTACTACGGGGATGTTTCTGGAAAATGAAGCAATCCCTCGACTAATGACACTTAGAAACTGGTTTATCATGGTAACTTTGGACCCAATTAGCGCAAAGACAAGGGCAAATAATGAAGCAACAGTAGTTGAAGATATGGCCATAAATACGGTTTCTCTTAGTTTGTTTAAAATTGCCGGCAACCTTGTCATTGCACCAGCATCAGGGTAAAAACTCGAAATTGTCCAGTTGAAAGCTTTATAAAAACTGCCCAGCCCTCTTGAAAGATCAAATTTAGTGAGTGATGCAACAAAAAGGGTTAGCGCTAAAAAAGCAAGAAATAGCAATATGCTGATTCCTTTTTTCTGTGCAAAATAATCAAGCTTCATTTTGGTACTCTAAATCCAAAATGAGCTCTCCTGCTTCAGGCTCATATATATCATAAACTTGATCTTTTGAAATTGCTTTTGGAGAGCCGTCATAGACCTTATATCCATTCTTAATGCCAATGATTCGGTCGGAGTATTTCAATGCCACATTAACTTGGTGGAGATTGACCAAACAAGTGATACCCATATGCGAAGCGATATTTCTAAGATGATCCATGATGATTTTTGATGCATTTGGATCGAGAGAAGCAATAGGTTCATCGCATAAAAGCATTTTGGGTTCCTGAACCAGTGCTCTGGCTATTCCCACTCTTTGTTTCTGCCCCCCACTTAATTGATCACATCGTTTGAAAGCTTGCTTTTCGAGCCCAAGTATCTCGATAATTTTAAAAGCCTGTTTTTTCTCTTTTAAAGAGAACAATCCTAACGAACCATGTAATGTGGACTTATATCCCAACCTTCCATGAAGCACGTTTTCGATCACGCTTAATCTGTTTACCAGGTTGTAATGCTGAAATATCATGCCTATTTTAGTTCTTAGATTTCGGAGCTGTCGTTTATTTTGCTTACCTACATTAAGCCCATCAAATATAATCTCTCCCTCAGTAGCATCAATGATTCGATTAATGCAACGCATTAAAGTCGACTTGCCGGCTCCAGAAGGACCAATAATTGAGACAAATTCGCCTTCTTGCACTGAAAAGCTCAAGTTATCCAATGCAATAGTCTCAGCATCATATTGTTTTTTTAATTGGCTTATCTGTAAAAGGGGCTTCATGGAAGTCATTTTTTAATTAGACAATCTACGGATAGGGTCAAACCATCCATCAGCTACGGGAAGAAAACGCTCACCTTTTTTATAAAAACTAAAATGAGTGCTACCAGGACCAGGAAAAATCTTCTCATTGCCCATAGTTTCTTCTGCGGTAAAGGCAGCCAACATTTTTTCCTGTTCGTCTTTGGTTAAAACTTCAGTATTAATAACAAAAGGCGCATTTAATACTGGGTTGCTGGATATAATGACAAATTCCTTTCCTCTAACTCGGTTGAAGGGTTCTTCAGCATCAGCTTTCACACGATATACTGCTCCGGGGGTGTTGTGAGTGCCCTGAGCCAATTCGATATAGAATTCGATGCAGTAATCGCATACAGCCGCTATATCACAACTACCAGAAAGCAGGTTAAAAGCTGAACCCTGATGTGATCCTCCAAAAAGAACTTCACTAAAAAACTGATTGTTTCCACCTTCAATAATAGCTTCTGCGTTAAGACTGCTCCAGCGACTCTGTTTTGAAAAATGCTTTATAATGGAGGATGAAGGAACTTTAAACCCTGAAGTTGATGAAGATGATACAAAACTAAACCTTTTCCCCTGGATGTTATCAATCACATATTTACCATCTTTTTGGTGCTCTGCCTCTTCACCTTTATTGACAATCAACCAGGAATAATAAACTGCAGAATCAAGTGAATCTGTGTTTGAGTTTACAAAGAGAGGCAATACTTTTGGATTTCGCTTGTTTGCTTGAATATAACCTTCAGCTCCCATTAAAGCAAAGTGAGCGTTTCCCTGAGCTATAGCTTCGATTGTAACAACATAATCTGTAGTTAAGATATGGTCAGTGGGACGACCCGTAGCCTGCTCAATGATTTCGGCAAAACCCTCTCGAGTGGTTCTAAAATCATCACCAGACTCATTTGGATACCATGCCAGAATAATGGGGCCTTTGGACGGTTTTGCAGGATTTGAGGTTTTGGTATTCTGAGTGCAACCAGCAAATAATAACGCTGTTAGCGAAATAGCTACGAAAGATGACCAAAATTTTGTCATTTTTTTCTCCTTTTTTTTTGATTCAACTTATACTTTATTTCGAAAAAATGAACCTGAATTAAGGTTTGGTTAAAATCTTATTAAGACTTTATTAACGATTAACTAAAAAACACTTTGTTTTTTGCAATCGATTCAAATTTGTTAAGGAATGGCGCCGTATTTGGCCCTTCTTTGCAACCAATAAAATGAGAAGTGCCATAGGTTCCATGAAAATCGCTTCCTCCAGTACTAATCAAGCCATATTGTTTGGCTAATTCTCCAAGAACAGCTTTTTCTTCAGGGGTATGCTTTGGATGATCAACTTCCAGGCCATCAAGCCCAAAATCAAGCAATTCTGGCAAAAGCTCCATGCATCTTGACATTGCGGGATGGGCCAGTACAGCAATTCCATTATCTTGTTTTACAGCTCTCAATGCTTCAAAAATATCAATATACTTAATATCGCCTGCAGCAATGCCTTTGCCCTTGAACAATGCATCATACAGCGGGGACATTACCTGCCTGGTGTATCCTTTGCCAACCAATACTGCCATAATATGTTGCTTGTACAGAGCAGTGCTTATTCCCGCTTTTTCCCGAACCTCATCAACTTCTATCTCATAACCATGATTTTGAATCGCTTCGATTTGTCTCAGCGTGTTTTGAGTTCTTCTTTCCAGCAGGGGCAGACATAAAGCTTCAACATATTTTGATTCAGGAGTCAAGCCATAAGCCAGTAGATGAACTTTTTTACTTGTTTCAAAATGGTACGCTGATATCTCAATACCTGGAATAGCAATGATTTGATAATTCTGACTTGCTTCCATGATTTCTGAATAACCGCAAAAAGTATCATGGTCAGTAATCGCTATATGCGAAATCCCCTCGATTTGAGCTAAGGCAAAAATTTCTTCAATTGGCATGGAGCCATCAGAAAAAGTTGAATGAATGTGAAAATCATATTTAATGGGCCTGGGCATCAGTCTATTCAAGCAATCTGCCTTCTTCCATTTTGTAGGATCGATGGCAAATATCACTCATAAACTCAATATCATGAAATATGCCCATCATCGTTGTTCCTGTCTGCATTAACTGCATCATCAAGTCTCTGACTTTCTTTTTCGATCCTTCATCAAGGCTTGCAGTGGGCTCATCAAGCAGAAGCAAGCGAGGGCGCTTAATCATTGCTTTTGCGATGTTCAATCGAAGTTTTTCTCCCCCGGAAAAAGTTGAAGGATAATTATCCCAAAGCTCTTCATCCAGTTCAAAATGCTGTAGTATCTTGCTTGCTTCCATTTTTACATGATTATCATCATATCCCATTTCGAGCAGGGATGTTTCCACGGTTTCAATAGCTGAAGCCCGGGGCATGATGTTTAAGAACTGGGAAACATACCCTATTTCATGCTTTCTTAAATATATCATTTGCTGTTCCGTAGCTTTGCCCAGATCCAACAAACCAAAATAAGCTGATTGGTATAAAATGCTCCCCTGCTGAGGAAAGCAGGATCGATATATGCATCTTAGGATGGTCGATTTACCGCTTCCACTTTTTCCAGTAATACCTACAAACTCTCCAGGATAAAGAACTAGATTGATATTTTCTGTTGCAGAAATAGTTTTATCCAGATGATGCAAATAGAATTCCTTGCTTAAACTAGTAATCTTTAATATATAATCATTCATTGGGCTCTTGATCCTTGCCATACATCTCAACAAATTCTTCAACGGGCTTGCAAAAGTCTCTCCATCTAAGTTTTATCGTCTCATAATCCCAGTTCCACCATTCGCTTGACAGCAGCTTCTTGATTAAATGATCACTAAATCGTTTTTTAATAGTTTTAGCTGGAACTCCAACCGCTATGGAATAATCATCAACATCTTTTGTTACCACAGCCCCGCTTCCCACAATAGCTCCAATGCCTATCCTCACTCCTGGCATGATTATTACTCCGTGGCCAATCCAGGTATCTGCACCGATGAAACAAAGTTGTTTTTTTCTGTGCTCAAAAAACTCAGCATCATCTTCAAGATCAAAACCATACATTTTACGCCGATAAGTAAAATGATGCAGCGTAACTCGTTCCATTGGATGATTTGTAGGGCCGATTCTAACCATGGCAGCGATATTGGAAAAACTTCCCACCTGGGCATTTTGTAAAATACAAAAAGGGCCTGTGTAAGAAAAACGATCAAAAACAACATTTTCAAAGAAATTTCCAACACCAATCTCAGTGTATTCTTTCAATTTTGAGCTGACGATTTGACAATAGGGGTGTATAAACGGTTTTTCACTTAGAAATACTTTCTGCTTATTCATTAACACCCTTTCATTCTCGATAATTCATTCGCATAACTGGATCTCCATCGACCATTACTGTAGTTATCACAGGAAAGGCATCATCAATCATCTCAATGACTAAAAGATCCGCTTTCTTGCCTTCTGAAAGAGATCCCAGCTCATGCCCCATCTTAACTGCCCGAGCTGGATTGATAGTAAGCATGTTCATCATATCTACCAGATTGGTGCCATAGTTTTTGTGCATAAAAAAAATAGCATGAAGGAGTGACGGGGGATAATAATCACT
>CAZMFK010000070.1:0-7413 GCA_964565545.1 uncultured Caldisericota bacterium
CCTTCATCGAATTATCTCATTGCTTTTTCTTTGGGAGCTTCTTTTGTAGCTCTTTTTGCTCGGATTGGTGGAGGCATCTATACCAAAGCAGCTGATATTGGAGCTGACATTGTTGGGAAAATTGAAGCCAGGATTCCGGAGGATGATCCAAGAAATCCTGCAGTCATTGCTGATAACGTTGGAGATAATGTTGGGGATGTTGCAGGTATGGGTGCTGATTTGTTTGAATCCTACGTTGGAGCTTTTTATGGTTGTCTTGCCATTAGCTTAATCCTTAATCCCAATTCATCTTATCCTTTGTTTATTTTTTCAATGGTGGCTGTTGGTTTTCTATCTTCCTTATTTTTTATTCTTTTAGGAAGAAAGCTGATTCAGAAAGCCTGGTTTTCTCCTGAAGCCTTTATACGAAATATTGGACTATTTTCTTCCGGTAGCACGATGCTGGGAACATTAATTTTCAGCTGGAAGCTTTTTGGTAATCTAATGCCTTTTGCAGCTGTGGCTACTGGTCTTCTTTGCGGGATATTCATCGGAAAGATAACCGATTATTACACCTCCTCCAAACCAATAATATCCATAGCCAAACAATCCCAATCAGGAAGCGCTACAAATCTACTAGCAGGATTAAGCACAGGGATGGAAAGCACTTTTTTAAGCATTTTAATTATAGGTCTTTCCATCTGGCTTTCTTATGCTTTGCTTGGCTTGTTGGGTATAGCACTTGCAGGTTTGGGCATGCTACTGACACTTAGCTCCACCATCAGCATTGATGCTTATGGACCCATTTCAGACAACGCTGGAGGTATTGCTGAGTTGACCCACCAGGCACCATATGTGAGAGAAAACACGGACGTACTGGATGCCATTGGCAACACTACTGCAGCTATTGGAAAGGGCTTTTCTATTGGTTCAGCAGCTTTAACTGCTCTGACCCTTTTTAACACTTTCTCGATGAACACTCCTCAAATCCAACTCAGCTTAAACAATCCCCGCCTTTTGGTTGGCTTATTGCTGGGAGGCATGCTCCCCCTCTTCTTTTCTTCCCAGGCAATAAATGCTGTATCCAAAAGCGCATATTTCATGGTAAAGGAAGTTCGTCGCCAGTTTAAGGAAATAGTTGGCATTATGCAGGGCGAGGCTTCACCTGATTATGAAAAATGCATTGATATTGCAACTATCGGAGCTTTAAAAGGAATGATTTTTCCAAGCCTTACAGGACTTTTATCCCCTTTCGTAGTTTTTGCTCTATTTGGCCTGGAAGCAGTCGCTGGATTAATCGCCGGAACACTTGTTAGCGGCGTTAGCATGGCAATATTTATGGCTAATGCCGGTGGTGCTTGGGATAATGCAAAAAAATATATCGAAACCGGTCAATTTGGAGGAAAAGGCTCAAGTGCTCACCATGCATCCATTACTGGTGATACGGTAGGAGATCCGCTCAAAGATACTGCAGGTCCGTCTTTAAACATCCTGATTAAACTTGTTTCAATTGTTTCGTTAGTTTTTATACCCTTGTTTTTGGTCTAAGGAGGATCTCATGAAACGAATTGCTTTGTTAACAGCAGGTGCTGATGCTCCCGGACAAAATGCAGCCATTCGGGCTGTTGCTCGAACAGCATTTCAACATAATTATGAAGTCATGGGAGTAGAGAATGGATTCAAAGGTTTTTTAAAAGAAGAGCTTTTTGTTATGGATCGAAGCTCTGTTTCGGGAATTCTTCCTCTTGGAGGGACAATTTTAGGGACTTCCGTCGGAAATCCCTTTGAAAAAAAAGAAGAGCTCGAAAAACTAAAAAAAATTTTCGACAAATATACTCTTACCGCTTTGGTTGTTATTGGAGGTTTTTCCTACATGAAAATTGCCAGCCAACTCACTCAGGAAGACATAGCTGTGGTAGGCATACCAGCAACAATCGATAATGATATTCCCTATACTGATAAAACCATAGGATTTACTTCAGCTATTGAGTTTGTAGCCCACTCATTGGATCGTCTTCATTCTACTGCCAGTTCCCACCATCGGGTTTTTTTAGTGGAAGTGATGGGAGGTGGCACAGGGTGGATTGGCCTCTTGGGAGGAATGTCAGGGGGAGCTGATTTAATCCTGATACCGGAAAAAACTTACACATTGGAAGAAATTTACCGGCATATCGAAGCCAGACAATCCAGCGGAAAAGAATTTTCTATTATTATCGCTTCAGAAGAAGTCATGCCTCCAATGGAAAACCATATTTATGCATCCAAAAAATGCGATATCATTGATTACCTTTATGACAATATCTGCTCCAATTGTACTTTTGAAGTGCGAAAATTAGTATTGGGTCATCTTCAACGAGGTGGACCTCCTACGGTATCGGATAGAATTCTTGCCACCCAATTGGGTGTTGAAGCAGTTGAAATGATTCGAAGAGGAGAAGTAGGAATGATGGCCTCCTTATACGAAGGAAAACTTTGTGGCATTGACCTCGCTAAAATAAAGGAACGCAAAAAAGTAGATATCGATCTGTTAGATATCGCCAGGATTTTCTATTAAAAAGATGCAAAGGAGATGAAATGATGACTGGCAGTAAAAGAGAAGTAAAAGCAACCCGATTTGGCTACTCGGATGCTTTATTGGAATTAGCCAAAAAGCATCCTGAAGTAGTGGTACTGGATGCAGACCTTTCCAAATCAACAACTACCAAAAGATTTGCTGATGAATATCCGGAACGTTTTTTCAATGCAGGTATCGCTGAACAAAATATGCTGGGCATAGCTGCTGGATTATCCCTTACTGGAAAAATACCTTTTGTCTCTACTTATGGTGTATTTGTGGCAGGAAGAGCTTATGATCAAATTAGAACAACCATATGCTATTCCAAACTTAACGTCAAAATTGGGGGAGCTCATGGGGGGATCTCGGTGGGACCAGACGGAGCAACCCACCAGGCTTTGGAAGAAATCTCCATTATGCGCTCTCTTCCAGAAATGAAGCTAATTGTTCCATGCGATTTTCATGAAACAAAAAAAGCCACTCTGGCAGCCCATGCCATTCCCGGACCTGTCTATATCCGCTTTGGAAGAGAGCCTGTGCCTATTATTACGAAAGAAGACACTCCTTTCGAATTTGGAAAAGGCGCTTATTTTCGAAGAGGCAAAGATGTTGCTATTATTGCTTGCGGTCCCATGGTCAGCGAAGCGTTAGATGCTGCAGATGCTTTACATGCAAAGGGCATTGAAGCCACCGTAATCAATCTTCATACTGTAAAACCAATTGATAAAGAAATTTTAATTGAAACAGCCAAAATCACAGGTGCAATCGTTACAGCAGAAGAGCATCAATTAATGGGGGGTTTTGGTTCAGCCATAGCTGAAGTTTTAGTGAGATCTTGCCCAGTTCCCATGGAAATGGTTGGCGTTGATGATACCTTTGGCGAATCGGGAACTCCCGAAGAGCTTATGCATCAGTATCATTTAACAGCAAAAGATATACTGGATAAAGTAGATCTTGTATTGAAACGAAAAAAGTAGTGGGCGTGAGTCAATAAAAAAAGGGGCTTCGAGTGAAGCCCCTTTTTTTATTATTTATCTCTTTTCTTTAAGAAGCAGGGAAAGTAATGGTAATCCTCTGTTGAGTACCTTCCCAATCAACTTTTGCACCAAGGTTTTCTGAAATAAAGCGAATGGGAACAAGAGTTCTACCTCCAATAATGGTTGGAGAGGCATCAAGGATAACTGGATTGCCGTTAACCATTGCAGTAGTGGCTCCAACACGGAGAATAATCTCTTTTCCATAAAGGGTAAGGGTAATTTTTTGCTCAGAAGCTTCCCACTGAATTTCTGCACCCATTGCTTCAGTTACAAAGCGAAGCGGAACCATAGTCCGATTACGGATAATTCTGGGAGGAACGTCCAAAGTCACAGGAACTCCATTTATTTCTGCAGATGTTCTGCCAATAAACAGAATAATCAATTTCTTTTCTGGAAATACGATATAGTGTTTGACTTCAGTAATATTGCCTACCTGATCTTTAGCCTGGACAATGAATTCATTGATGCCTCTGGCAAGAAAGACCATTTTAGCAAAACTGCCATTTGGAGCCAACTGAACTACTTCACCATTAATCGTTACTTCTGCTTTAAGATCATCCACCATGCCCATAATGTAATCATTAGGATCAACAGCTAGCTTGTAGTTGGGACTGGTAATAGTCAGAAGCGGAGCCTTGGAATCCAGGTTAAGGGTAAAACTGCTTTCAGCCTGGTTGCCAACATCGTCAGTTGCTTCAATGATAATAGTATTTTCTCCTTCATTGAGACTAAGGGAAACTTCAAAAATGCCATCAGCATCAATTTCTGCATCCCGGTCTTGAACAACGACAGTAGCAGTGGCTTCAGTACGACCTTTTAGCACGTATTCAGGTTGATTGGTATAAAACTTTTCCTCAATGACTACTAGATCATCCGTGATAATCTCAACTTCCGGAGGAGTTGTATCCACAACTGTAAAATTAACGGGGATGGTGACATTACCACCATTAGTTGTAAAGATCACGCTTCCTGAGTAATCAGTTAAATCCAGATTGTCTGTATTGACAGTAACCAAGATAGCACGAGTATCGTCTGAAACCTGGGCGACATCAACGGATAGCCAGGAATCAGAAACACTGACTTCGCCTTCCAATCCTTTGGCGCCTCGGTTGCTGATATTGAGTCGAGCCTCATGGCTTGTATTGCGTTCAATTTCGCCCAAAAGAATCCTGCTGGGACTGACTGTTAATTCAGGAATATCAGAAACAAACTGAAAGATACTCATATATCCGTTGAAAAAGATGCTCTTTCCATATGCACAGGGCCCTGTGGCATTATCTCTCTCAACGTCTTCTTTAAAAACGGATCTGCCTTTAGCTTCAATATCAAATATCTGCAAACGATAGCCAAGGGCATTTCCTCTGCTATCAAAATTTGGACCTTGAGTAAAAACAAAATTGCCTGCTGCAGCTGCATAAAAATTGATATTGATATATGAAGGAGAGTCAGATACTTTTTTGTTCCACTGTCTTCGGCCATTGTACTTATCCAAAGCATATATGCTGGCATCATTGGAGACAAAAAGCACGGCTTCTTCAGTAAGAATGGGCACTACATTATTAGCAAATCCCGTATAGCTATATTTCCATTCTTCAAAACCGGTTTGAGCATCGAGGCACGCCACTACACCGTTTAATTGGGAATTAAAATCACCATAAGCCATAACGACATAAACGCGACCATCAGCTACGGAAGGAGAACCAGCAAAACCAGCATTTTCTCCAGCTGTGTACTTCCAGTTTAGAGCGCCGGTTTCGACATCAAACGCATACAGCGCAGAGGCACGAAGAGCAGGAATAATAAAACCCCTGCTGCTACTGTACCAGGTATGCCCATGTGTAACAAAAACCATACCATCAGCTACAGCTGCAGTCATTATTTCAGTGCTTCCTCCAGCTAAAGGTGCCCACCAAAGCTCTTCGCCATTTTCTGCATCCAGACAATAAAATACGCCTTCGCTATCTTCAACATCAAATTCAATATCGCCTAGTTTATTGCTTTTTGGATGAACCCAGAAAGTGGACAGGAAAATCTTGCTATTTTCAGAGTCGTAGCAAAGGGAAGAAAAAGAAGCTCCATCTACCGTCGAGTACCACAATTCAGCACCATCTTCCATATCCAAGCAATAAACAGTAGAATTGGTACCTTGTGATTTTTCACCAAAACCCGTAGTTGCAGCTATAAATAAACGATTATTTTCTGGATCCAGCACTGGAGAAGTCCTGAGCAAACCTTCCAAGCTGATAGACCAGATTTCATCAGGCTCTCCGTCAGTGATGTCCATTGCATACAAATCTGCAGATCGGGTTCTGCCGTCAGGAACAAAAACAACATACATCACATTGTCATAAATAACCGGAACAGATGGAAAATAACCGTTGGCGGTGTCTCTTTCCCATTGAAAACCATCTTTAAAAGGTGCTCGTAGCCCTGAAGAAGAATAGGCAGTGTTGTGACTGTCATGATACATAGAGAGCCATGGATCAATTCCCTGAGGGTCAAGCTTGGTTTCAGTAAAAGATTGAACAGGAGAAACAAGCATTATTGAAAGCAACATCAAAAGAGACACAAGGAATCCAATAATTTTTTTCATACTTCCTCCAAAAAGCAAATTTTTATTTATGTTAAGCATTTTGCAACATGGTGCCATCATTGTTTTTTTTGTTCAGCAGTGTTGCGGGATGCTGTTTTTTGCTCCGAAGTTATTTTTTCTTCTTTTTTTGGCATCATGCTGGTACCTTCGAAGATGGCATTTTCTTCAATAATCAGCTTTCCTGCTTTTATTTCGCCAACAACCTTTCCGGTGTTGTGGATTTCAAGTTTTTCAGCACAATGAACAGATCCATGAACCTCGCCCATAATGGTCAGGTTTCGAACATTGATATTAGCTTCAACATATGCGCCTTCACCAATGATCAAGTCAGCATTTCCATGAATATCGCCCTTGAAGTTGCCGTCCATTCTGACATTGCCTTCGACCTGGAATTTTCCATCAATATAGGTGCCTTTTCCTAAAAAAGATGTGGATAATGCTTTCTGAGATGATTCCTGTTTGTTTCCGAATGCCATGTTTTCCTCCTCTATGGTTGGATGAGCATTTTATTGATTTGCAGCTGATAACCGACGATAGGTTCGTTAAGATGAGGAATTAATCCGGCAAAACCTATAACCTGGCCCTTGCTGAGTTCTTGCCCTTCATATACTAACAATTCAGTACAATATAAGTACCTGGTAATAACAAGCTTGGACGAATCGGCAGGATGTTCGAGTTCAACCACAAAAAACTCAGGATTATCCATAGGAATAATGGATAAGACTTTTCCATTGGCAGTGGTATGGATTAATGAGCCAACAGAAGTTTTGATGGCAAGCCCAGGACCATGGAAAATCTTTTTAGAGTCCACCCATTTGCCTTTGACAGGATAACCGGAAGGAGTCCTGTCCATGAGCTCCTGGAGATGCTTTTGACGCTCCTGGGATTCTTCGATGCTGCGTTGGGTAATCTCGCTTGACGAAACATTGGAGGTGGCTGGAAAGGAAGAGGGGCGTTTTTTAGCGTTTTGCTGGAAAATATCAGCAAAAGTTACATTTGAATGAGGAATTTTAAGATTGGCCTTAAGCTCCGTATCCATTTTTGCGCTTGCGGCAATAAATTTATCCATCAGGTCAATTTCTGCTTTTAAGCGAATAAGATCCAGTTTGGTTTTGACGCTATCATTTGAAATTTGATGGATAGAAGAATTGTTTAAAGAATGATGATTGATCAATGCATAAACCTGATCACGGTAGAAATGATATCGATATACCATAAACAGAACGAAAAAAGTCAAAGACAAGAGACAA
>CAZMFK010000071.1:0-7407 GCA_964565545.1 uncultured Caldisericota bacterium
TGGGGTTGAAATCAGGGCAAACATCAGGAGGCAGATCCAATGCGCTTTGGGGCATATGACGCTCCAGCGTGATCTTGTGCTGGCTTTCTGCCACTTCTCCCCGGTAATCCCGATAAAACTGTCGAACAGTGATTTGATAAGTAATCCATACATGATCCGCACTCAATCTGCTTTGACGATGACTCATGCGCAGGCAGTCCATTTTAATCTCCCAAGCCAATCCCTCCCCTGCAAAGGGGTTTTGGACCTGCTCTGCCAGGTCCAGCCAGTCCACTTCTCCCAGCTCCCGGCCAGCCTGGCCACTGCCAAGCCACCGGGAGATCTGCGTTTCTGCATCATACTCATGGACAAAGCAGAGCAGGTCCCGACTGCTGTTCATGATGTTTTTGGTATTTCCAATCTGGTTTAGCCTTTCCAGCCAGGATTCCGCATAACTGGTATTGAGCTCAATACGTACAGGCCCCAGGATGGACAAGCGCTCCAGCGCCTGGGCCAGGGGTTCGAGTCGCAGGCTTTCTCCCCCTCCCATCTGAAAGATCAGCTCAGTATCCATGAGCTGGCTGTTTCCAGTCAAAAGCAGGGTCAGACTGGGTATTTCCCCCTTGCGCAAGTGTCCTCTCATGGTATCTTCGAGGGTTTTAAAATAATTCATCAAATCCCTTGCCCGGCCTTTTTCCAGGTAGGGCTTCATCATATCTTTTCGCTGGGCGATGGACCCTGGCTCATTGGCGTACAGAGGCAGGGTGCCGTCCCCGAAAAAAATCCGCATATGCCTTTCCGATCCATTAAAGCTCATTCCCGCTTCCCATTTGAGCATCAGGTCGCGCTCCATCCATTCAGGCACCGGATGTCCCGCAGACCCCACAATCACCAGATAATCCGCCGATGCCCGAACAGGGCGTCTCGAAGGAAGCGTTTCCTCCGGAGGTCGGGGATAGGGATATAGCACCGGAAAATGCAAGGCAGGAGCTTCCGTAATCTTTATTTGATGATCTTCTGTACGGCTTCCGGCTCGGAGCACTCCCTTTAAGTCAGCAAAAACAACCTGGGATTGTTCCCATGGATTCCACTGGAGCAAATTGAGTGGGTCCACCACCATCACTCGTTTGGAAGGATTCGGAGTGCTCAGGGGTAGAAACAGCATTGGATTTTCAGCCAAAAAGGGCTGGGCTCCCCGGTGCAAAAATCCCCGGACTGTAATGGTCTGGCCATTCCAGGGTTGGAGGGATTCAGGCAGTTTGTCCATTTCAATCAGGGGCACGTCTTCTTCAGGGATCAGGCGATACTCTGCAAAAACGGGATAAGTACCCTTGGGAGTAAAAATGAGCTTCAGCGTTATGGCTTTTTCAGGCTCAAATCCGTTACAGCGAAAAGTAATGGGAAAAGTCTTCATTTCCCGGGCTCCGATAGTAAAGGGGGTAGTACTCATAATTATTTCCAGGCCATCGACTCTGGGTACTTCCACATCCACGCTGACCAGAGTTTTACAAATGCTATTGGTTAATTTGATTTCCTTCTTAATAGTTCCTTCAAAGGGTAGCTTCCAGTCATCTTTGGGCGGATCCACCCGAAACACCGGAGCCAGGACTTCCAGCATCACCGGTATCTCGGAGTAGCCAGGTTTGCAGTTGGATTGCAGTACAATCTTGGTGGAGTAGTACCCCGGATCCATGCCCTGAGTATGCACTCGCATAGCGACCAGGCGGCTACCACCAGGTGCCAGTACAAATTCAGTGGGAGTCAAATATAGCCAGGCAGCATCCCAGGAGATGGTGATACGGCAGTCTTCAGTATTATCACTGCTGGCAGTCACCGTGAGCTCTCCTTCGATCGTGTCATCGGGACAGGCCTGCAAACTCAGCGAAGAAAGCAAGTGGCCTTCCTGCAGGATCTGGTATCCCGCTGGCACAGCTTTCACCAGCGATAAGGTATGGAGCAGTAGGATACTGCTGATGACCAAAAAGGATGACATTTTTTTGAAATTCATGATTTCCTCCTTTGGTTTTTTGTTTCGTTATTTGAAGGGAATTATATGACAGCTTTGGGAGATGTAAATTAAAAACACACTAAAAATGCTTGACAATTCCGAGCAAACGTTTAAGCTCTTTTCCAAACAGGTATGTATGTTAAGCCCGATTTCTTGCATTTCAAACAAGAGTGCATACAATGAAGGCAAGGTTGCATATAAGCTTTTACAGAAAGGAAAACCAATGAATGCAAAAGAATTAATCCAACAAATCAACGAACAAGTGCAAAAAAATGCCAATGTTCGAGTCGTTTTCGGCGAAGCAATTGAAAAAGGCACCATCACTATCATCCCGGTAGCCAAAGTGACTCTGCGGGGTGGTGGAGGCGGTGGAGGAAACCCTCCAGAAAAGACCCCTGCGGACGAAACAACGCCCAAAGATAAGCCCAAAGGCTTTGGCATGGGCTTGGGATTGGAAATCAAAACCACTCCCCTCGGCTATATCGAAATCAAAGATGGCCAGGCCAGATTTAAAGAAATTGAGGATAGCACCCGGGTAGCCCTGGCAGGCATAGCCCTGGCGGGATTTATCTTTTTCACGGTAGGTCGCATCATTTCCCTGTCTATTCGCTCCTCTCGTCGCAAAGCTTCAAAACTATCCCCGACAGGCGCCCAAAAAGGCAAATAACCCTGACTTTAATGGCAAGGAGGGTATAGTATGCGAATTCGCTGGGTTTTAGCGTTGACTATGGCCTTTACCATGGCTCTTTTCACTCTTTTTATGACCCAGGCCATCCCGGTCAAAGACTTGCCCTCCACCAATCGGGGCATCGAATTTGTATTCGAAGATCGCCCTCGCTATGATCGCCCCCAGGACTCCTATGAAGTCGATCCCAAAGCCATCCTCAAACGCTCCATTTATTTTGAACCCTATCTGATATTCCAGGCAGGAAGGGGCGAAAAACCCTCCGATCATTTTCTAATGGCTCTGCAGGTGCATACAGGCGAGTTGACTTCCATTCACCGGGGCTACCACCGACGCTTCTGGCTGCAAGACGATCAGCTCTTTTTCCAGCACGTGGATCGCTTTTTTGTATGCCCCTGGGGAGAGTGGACGGAGCTTGAGCAGATTGCCGATCCCAGCTCCGGTGTTAGCGCAACCGATCGCCATATTACCCTCCGGACGGATGTGCCCGAGCTTTTGCGCGCCATTGATTGTGAGACTATCCATGTCGTGCTCGAGGGCTCCTTTACCTATCCCCAAACCCGGGAACTGCTTTTTATCACCGGTCGCAACGAAGGGTACCGTATGGCTGTGTATCGGGCAGACCGATCCGGCTTCTCCCTCCAGGCCCGACACGAGTACCTTCATGATTACAAACCCCTCAATGCTCCTCGTCCCGTTGTTCATTTTCGAGAGGCCCTCGCACTCGATATAGACAGCGATGGTTGCCTTGAAGTGCTGATCAATGGAGTTTATGCTACGGAGGATTACCCAGGCGATCCCATGATTTATGCAGATTTCAGCCGACCTGTTTCCGGGCAGACGATTCAGACCCTCGCCCCTCCCCTGGATGAAAATGACCAGCCCTATCCCTATCCCCGGTTGATTGCCAAAAACACCCGCAGTTTCGAGCTCCATCTGGGAAATATTGATCCAGCGCGACCATCCAAAGTAGCTATTTTTGAGCTTGTTTGCGTGTCTTCGGGAGAACTGCAGATGAGTCGGATGCCAGATTCCATACACTACCCGATCCCTCCCCAGGATATCCCCCGGCACCAGGATTTTATCAGCACCCGACGCAATCTGGCTTCATCAGATGCATCCCCTGCGCTTTCCATCCCCCGTTTGCCCGAGCTTCGGCTCCCTCCCCTATATACTGTTGCCGAGTCCATGGAAGTCGAAGAGCGTATCTATCACCGACACCGCAATGCCTTTTTGCAGGACTGGATCTCACGCATCGAAGGTGGCTGGAATCCCTTTGAAGAGGTACGAAACTCTACGCATGCTTCGTTTTATGACCCCGAAGCTCTGCTAAGTTCCTGGCAGGCCTGTCACGATCTGATCTCCATCCGCTGGGAGGATCGCTGGATTTATGTTGTCAGTAGTGTATTTCTGCTCCAGGGACGCATGGAGTGGATACTACTGCTTTACGACAACCAGTTTAGACTGATTGAGCTATGGTGCCCCTACTATTACGACTACCAGAGCGCCAGCCCCCGGCTCTTTCCTGATCCGCAGAGTGACTTTGACCCCGAACTGATCCATACCCTCCTGCCTCTTCCTGGCGAGCGTAGTTTTATGATCCTTTATCCCAGCTTTCAAGGACGCTCCAAATTCCAGGCCGTAGGAGTCTCGCCCATGGGTTTCTCAGTACGTCAGCAGTTTTTCGTCCATGGCTGGAGCTATCAGGATCACCATAGCGGCATGAAACTGCATCTCCATACCTATCACCCCATCGCTCTTCCCTGGTCTGACCCTGCCAAATTCAAGCCCGTTGCTCATTCCCTCTATATTGACCCCTTCTCGGGAGAACATATGAGCCGCTTTTTCAATCTCAACTATCGCCCCCAGCTCGATCAGCTTTATTACGACCTGCGCTTCCTCTGCTGGGCGGACCCCCTGACCGAATCCTTCAATCCCCGTCAACCTGCTGTGGTGGATATTGTGGAAATGATAGAAGAGGTCGTGTACTATCGCGCACATACCCTCATGGATGAGCTATGGGACATGGGGACACAGCATACAAGTTATTAAACAACTATTAATTCCTCTATTTATGGTATTAGATTTCTGTTAAATCTATTGAATTGAACCCTAAAGTTGATATCATATTAAAATAGCCAACGGTATGAGTTTTCTCTGGTTTTTCTTTTAGCCATTTTTGACTCTTGCCATTTTTTAGGAGGTTCCAATGGCCATTTTATTAATCCTGCTCGCCATCGCTGCATTATTAATCAGTATTTTCAGCAAAAAACTGGATTACCGTCCCCTCATCACAGGAGGTGCCATCCTTCTGCTTTTAATAGGAGTGGCCATGCGTAGTATCCAGATGGTCCCGGTGGGCCATGTGGGCATTGTGTACCAATTTGGAGCTATCGTGGACCAACTCGACGAGGGCTTGCACTTTATCCCACCCTGGCGCGAAAGCAAACTGGCCAATGTGCGCGTACAAAAAATCATCTTCAAAAACCTGCTTTGTTTCAGTCAGGAGACGCAGGATGTTTTTGTCGATCTCGCTCTCAACTACCGGGTATCACCCGATATCATCCAGGAGCTCTACCGCAACACTGGCCCCAATTATTTCGAAGTGCTCATTGCTCCCAAGATCCCCCAGATTACCAAAGACGAAACCGTCAAGTACAAAACCACCGAAGTAGCTCCTGGCCGGGAAAATATACGCAAAGCCATTCGCGATCGCCTCCGCGACGAACTTAGCCCCTTTTCCATCGAAGTGGTGGACGTCCTGCTCGAAAATATAGACTTTAGTCCCGAGTTTAAAAAAGCAGTCGAAGCCAAGCAGATAGCTACCCAAAAAGCCCTCGAGGAGCAGGAAAAAGTCAAAGGCGAACAATTCCGCGCCCAACAAATCATCGAAAAGGCCCGGGGAGAAGCCGAAGCCAACCGCCTCATTTCCGAGTCTATCTCTCCGCAGATTATCCAGTACACCTGGATCCAGCGACTCAGCGACAAAATCCAGATCATGATGATTCCCTCCGACCAGCCCTTTATCCTTGACCCTTCCAAATTTATGACCCCTGCCGAGTAAGCTGGAGTTGATTTAGAGTTCTCTTTTTTTAAAATATATAAGGAAAATAGCATATATAATTGCCTGAGGAGGAAAGCATGCCTACCATTAAAGATATGAAACAAGCCCATCAAGTGCTGGCGGAGTTTCGCTATACCCCGTCCAAGCCACATCGGGGATATACTGATCGTCGCCTGCACATTGACCTGTCCACCAATACTATTCAGGAGTTTCCGATCGAGGAAAAAGTCAAAAAAACTTTTGTTGGAGGCAAAGGCTACGGCATGTGGTACCTGTGGCATGCTACCAAAGCTGACACTCGCTGGGACGATCCCGAAAATGAGCTGGTATTTACCGGAGGCCCCGTGCTGGGCATCACCCAGTACCCCGGCAGTGGCAAGACCCACGTGGTCAGCATCTCTCCCCAGACCAATGCCCCCAACGACAACAACGTTGGCGGATATTTCGGCCCCTTTATGAAATTTTCCGGCTTTGACCTGATCGAAGTCCAGGGCAAGGCCAACGAAGATGTCGTCATCGTCATTGATGGCAACGAAGGCATCGTACGGATCGAAACCGCTCCTCTCGAAGGCACCAACACTTACGAGGTAGCTGATCAAATGGTGGAAATGTACGCCAAAGATGAAGCCGACAGACGCAATATCAGCGTCATCTCCTCCGGTCAGGCAGCAGAGCATACCCTCATGGGCATCCTCAACTTCAGCTGGTTTGACGTGCGCCGCAAGATGAACCGCGTCAAGCAGGCCGGTCGTGGAGGTCCTGGCACCATCTTCCGCAACAAGCGCATCAAAGCCATGGTGGTCCGCTACCAGGGCATAGGCCCCAACAACAACGATGTGGCCAACATGGAGCTCCTGCGCAAGGCAGGCAGCCGCATCAACACCGAGATTCAAAAACACGATGATACCCATTGTCGCATGCGCCAGGTAGGTACTGTCAATATGATCGAAGCCCTCGACGCCGCCGACGTTTTGCCCGTACGCAACTACCAGTTTGGCGCTGACCCCAACACCAAAAAAATCAACTCCTACGTCTGGAAGGAGCACTTTACCCAGGGCCTCTTTGACGGCTGCTGGATTGGCTGTACCATGTCGTGTTCCCACGGAGTGGACAACTTCGAGCTCCGCACCGGACCCCTCAAAGGTCAAAAAGTTACTGTGGACGGGCCCGAGTACGAAACTGCCGGGGGCATGGGATCCAACATGGGCATCTTTGAGCCCTGGTTTATCATCGAGTCCAACTTCTATGCTGACCACTACGGTCTCGATACCATCTCCCTGGGGACTACTCTGGCTTTTGTCATGGAGTGCTACGACCGTGGCATCATCAACAAGGAGATTACCGGAGGGATTGAGATTGGCTTTGGCAATACCGATGCCGCCATGGAGCTCATTCATCAGATGGCCGAGGGCAAAGGCTTCGGCAAGCTGGTGGGGCAGGGCATCCGTCCCCTCAAGAAATACTTCCACGAAACTCTGGGTATCACTGACACCCTGATAGACGATATCGGCATGGAGGCCAAAGGCATGGAGTTTTCCGAATACATGACCAAAGAATCCCTGGCTCAGCAGGGTGGCTATGGCATGGCCAACAAAGGCCCCCAGCACGACGAAGCCTGGCTGATCTTCATGGATCAGGTCAACAAGCAGATCCCCACTTTCGAAGATAAAG
>CAZMFK010000072.1:0-7354 GCA_964565545.1 uncultured Caldisericota bacterium
TAAAGGTTCGTATGGTTCTGTGATAAGTATCTGGTGTCGCTCGGAATAGGTAGGAATTTCAACTCCAGCCATCTTGCCGACAAGCTGAGACCAGCCTCCTGCTGCATTGATTACTATATTGCAGTCTAACTTGTTTTGCTTGGTATAAACAGCAAAGTGTTGATCAGAAAAAACATCAATGGATACAACTTCCTCATGGGTATACATATTTACTCCAAGCCTTTTGGCAGCTTGAGCATAGGCAAAGGTAACATGAAAAGGATTCAAGTGACCATCCTTTTGGTGAAAAGTGGCCGCCCTGAGACCTTCTGTGTTGAGAATAGGAACTATTTCAAGAGATTCCAGTGGGCTGAGCCATTCTACTTTTAAGCCAAATTTACGTTGAAGTTCAATGTTTTTCTTGAATTGTTCCACTTGTTTTTCAGTATAAGCCGGCATAAAATAACCACTTTGTTCGAATTCGATGTCGTGTTCATAGCCAAGCTCTTCTTGAAGAGTTTCAAAACGCTTGACAGAACCGATAGAAAGTTTGAGATTCATTTCTGTTCCCCATTGCTGACGAACGCCAGCACCACATCTACCTGTGGCTCCAGAACAAAGGGTATTTTGTTCCAAAAGGACAATATCTTTTACATTTCGACGGGCAAGCTCATAGGCAATAGCGCACCCTATAACTCCTCCTCCAATGATAACTACCTGAGCTTTATTCTTCATCAGCTTCCTCCTCACTTAAAAGACCCAGTGGAAGAGCAATAGCTGGGGGTCGATATCGGGAGTCCTGAATATTTTGAATGGGTATTCCCTTTTTTTTTGAAATTTCTGCCAATATAAGATTTCTACAAGTTTTTCCCTGGCACTGACCCATTCCTGCCCGGGTTAATCGCTTGATATCATCGAGATCGGTTATACCCTGATCCAAAAGATCCCGAATTTCTTTAAGGCTTACATCAGCGCATCTGCATACAATTATTTCTTCAAGTTTATCACTCATTATTATCCACCTTGATGTTTCTTGCTTTTTTATAAAGTTCTCTGGGAATTTCAATCCATATAATATGTGTTTTTGGATTATGTTTCAGAGACTGGATTTTTTTGACTATACCCCTACCAATGACCTGCCCCGAACGATCAAGTAAGCTTACGGACTGCTCAGGGCAAGGCACAGGAAGCATTTCGTAAGGTATTTTAATCATGCTGGTATCTTGACCGTAACACAGATGGAGCACAAAAATAGCCAATCCGGGGCAAGATCCGATACATAAACCACAACCGTTGCATTTTTCGAAATTAATGACAGGATTATCAGTCATACGAATGAAAGGTCCAATTGCATCTCTTGGACAAGCATCCTGACATGGATTACAGGGTATTTCCTGAATACATTCAATGATAGCAACTGGACCTGATTGGAGTCTGTCCATATCAGGAAAAACACTTGAAAGTTCTTCGTCCGATAAATATCCGCATCGCTGAAACATATCGCTAAGCCTCCACCTTTTCAATACCTTTTCGGATTTTTTCTCCTACAGGTCCGTGACGTAATTCTTTAAGGTATGATTCTGAATTTAACCATTCTTTTTGAAAAACATCCTCAGCGATACCAAGGTTTTTTGCTGCATACATTCCGGCAATCATACCCTCCAGCATAGCTGAGCTTGCTTCCTCCACTCCTGCTGCATCTCCTGCAACAAAAACTCCTGGTACTGTAGTTTCAAGTGAAGTCTTTCGAATAGGAACAGAGCCACCCAATTCAGGAACATAGCTCATCTGGCAACCCATTTGCCAAAGGATTTCAGTCATCGGTCCCAAACCGACTGCCAGGCATAAAACATCACAATCCCGGCGAAAGCTTTTTTCAGGTATTTTGTTCCATTGATCATCTACCGGAGCAATCTCAACAGCTTCAATGGTACTTCTACCAATAGCCTTATGAATCGTATGCTGCATCAAAATTGGAACTCCAAGGCGTCGTATTTTGGCTGCATGAACAAAATATCCTCCAATATTTTTTGCTGCATCAATAATGCAATTAACTTTTGCTCCCGCCTGGATTAATTGATAAGAAACTATCAAGCCAATATTACCAGAACCCACCATGACAATATCCATTCCAGGCAGAACTCCATACATATTCATCAGCGTTTGAACTGCTCCAGCACCAAAGATACCAGGCAAGTCATTGTTTTCAAAAAGCAGACTTTTCTCTGAAGCTCCTGTTGCTACAATTAATTGCTTAAATTCAATCTGGATTAGCTCTTTTTCTTGCTTAAAAGCAAGCAGCACTCGTTCTTCAGGATAATATCCAGTTGCGATAGTATCGGTTAGAATAGTAATGTTTTCGTGCTTTATGTCTTTGATTAAAATATTTGCAATTTCATAACCTCTAATGCCAGCATATTGTTGATTTGATACAAAAAACATGTGAGTTTGCTTAAGTAATTGGCCACCCAAAAAAGGATCACGCTCCAGTAGAAGAACTTTTTTTCCGGTATTTGAAAGTACCTTGGCTGCACACAATCCTGAGGGTCCGGCACCTATGATGACTGCATCAAAAGAAATTCTCATGTTATTTTCCCCATTTCTGCAGTTCAATTTTCATGCCTTCTTGCAAGCGCACGGTGCAAGTACGCACATTGGCCACACCATTAACCTTCATTAAGCAGGATGAGCAGTTACCGATACAGCAAAAAATGCCTCTGGGACGGTGATATTTTAAGCTCGAAGACAACTCGAATATGCCCTGAGCATACAAAGCCACTGCGATAGGTTCATCATCGTATCCTTCAAGCGCCATGCCCTCAAAAGTGAAGTTTACTTTTTTTCCTTTGCGGAATTCTAAAATCGGATGTTTCGTAATTCGCATTTCTTAAATCCTACCCCCATAATTCTGTCTCATCATAACAATCAAATACTATTTTATGCAGGAAGAGCATTTTTTCTAATATACTTTTTTACTACAATAATACCAATGAAGACAAAGTTTGGGATTTGTACTGTTTTTGTTTTTTGTTTGTTCCTGGTTATCCTACAAACGTCTTTGGTTTCAGGGCAACAAGATGTTAAATCCATCGAACTTTATCATGGTTTTTTTCCTGAATTGTATGTGTTATCAATGGACAAAGCATTTATGGAAGAAAGCTCAAAACAGCTTTTCATCAATGATCACCTTGTTGATCCTTTAGATAGTTCCTTAATAGTTCCCATGAGCGATAACGCCAAATACATTTTGTTGATCGACCATTCTACAAATTATTCTGATCGAAGCGCTTTGGGCAAGAAGAATCATTTTCTTCTTGAATTAGCTGATTACCTGATTCCCCATGATAAGCTTTTATTCAGCTTGATTTATAATGACAATATTCAACAATTTGACCTCACTCGCGACAATGTACTTTCTCTTGATGAAGGCTTATCCAAAAAGGCACGTTTGACTGATGCATTAATACTTTGCAAACAACAAATCAAATCAAAATATGCTCATGAAGAAGTTATGATTGTTGTTATAGGATCAGGACAAAATCTAGGCAATATGGAAAAATCTTTTTTACCTACCTGCCCGATACTATATTTTTTACCTCAGGACCATTTTTTTCGCGATTCTTTTTTGACTTTTATGATTCAAGCCTCGGGGGGAGATATTCGACCAGTACCAGAAAACATTGATTTGCCTGCTATGGTGCAATTGCCAATCAGGGAAAATTTGATTTCAAATCGTATGATATGCCATATCTACCTTCCCTGGCATATGCTTCGTTATGTTAATTCTTTAAAATTAAAGTCAACCCAATCGGAATCATTGGTCAATTTTCCCTTGCCTGCAAGTTATCGATTCATAATTTTTACTATATGGCTTGCTTTTTTTTCTTTGCTCCTGCTTTTAGCTTTATATTTTCGTAGAAAAAGAAAACAAAAAATAAAAAAAGCCAGGTTATGTCACGAGTATTCCACAGCTTTTCTAATCATCAGCTATCGGGACCATCGAACAGAAAAAAGAATTTCTTCCTGTGAGTATATCATTGGTAATTCTCCCGTATGTGACTGTTCTATTGAAGATTTTGATTTATCCTCATCACATTGTATGATAAAAGAAAATAATGGCTCTCATGTTATAATTGACCTTAAAAGCCGCAATGGAGTTTATGTTAATGGAAAAAAAATCCAACGCTGCTTACTTAATAATGAAGATGTCATTGGGATAGGGAGCACATGTATTATTTATAAAAAGGGGCCCATAAGTTATGTTTCAGAAAAAAAGATATTATAGTATCAGCTTCTTTCTGAAAAATTTAGGATTGATAGCCCTGATAGTCTTTTCTTTGAATATTTCCCCCCACAGCTACGCTTTTTCAGGCAATATCTATAAATCCTATTCGACCATCGTTCCTTTTTATTCTTCAACTGATCCAATTGTATTTCAAACTCTTTCTTCCAATGGGGAAAAACTACTTGTATGCTTGCGGGGTAATCGAAGCAAAAAAATATTAATATATGTTGCAAATGCTAATGGAACTCGATTAGAAGAAGTTTTTTCAGCTGGACACTACACCGTTGACCAGGAGAAAACTTATTTCACCCCTTTGGATATCCCTCCTATCATCAGTGGTAACGGAAATATTATTGCAGTAGGCGTGCGCGCAGTACTTGATATAAATCGAAGAAATGACTTTATTATGATATATGATACTCAAACCCAGCGAAGGGTCTTTTTTCAGCTCCGATTGTTGATTCCAGGAACTAATTACGTCAAACTGCCTGAAAATGGATTTTTATATCCGATTTTTTCATTGGATTATAATGGCGCTCAAATCGTAGCTCAAATAGAAACAGGGGTAGATTCTCCCAGTTGTAAATCTTATGATACCGCTCTGCTTCTTTCCAATATTAACGGTTCAAATCAACGGATTTTAGTTGGGCCCGAAGACTTTTCTCGACCCAATTGTTCGTTTCGCTGGAAAGATTATCCGAGATCCCCCCATCAACCTCAATTAAACTACAATGGAGACAAGGTGGTTTTTTACGGTCAGGTATTTGGCACCCGCGATCCTTATGACCATAATGGAGAACTTTTCGTTATTAATACTAACAAAACCAATCTCCGCCAAATCACCTTCCTGCGAAGAGAAGACACCAAGATTGAAGCACTGGGGCCTTATTGTCTGAATTATTATGGAAGTAGAATCTTTTTTAAGCATCTGATTCAACAGCATTATTATATTTCTTCCATTGCAATTGATGGAGGTATCATTCAAAACCACGTCAGAGTTGACAAAGATACTTCATTTTCCATCAGTGGAGATGGTAGAAAAATCTTTTTTATTGATCAAAATCATAATAATAGTTTAGTATATTTTGATATTAGCAAAGAGATACTTTTTTTAGTAGTGGATCGTAGCTGGAGTGGAGTACCATATCGTTATGGCTTGCTGGATCAGATGATCCCTGATGCTATCCAGGCATCATCGGTTACATCCTTTCTTGGTAATCAGCTAATATTAACTATCAGCAACAACCAAAATAGCTGGCTATACAAAATTGACATCGATCCTCAAATTATGACTCCTCAAACTATTAAAATGTCTTTCGAGATGAATAAGCCGGTTTTTTCGGTTAATGACCGAAGAATTACTCTTCCAGTCCCTCCTTACATAAGAAATGGGCGATCCATGATACCTTTATTGTCTTTTGCTGAATACTTTGGTTATAAACTCAATTCTTCCCCCAATTCACCCCAATATTTTCTTAGAGCCAATGGAAATATCCTTCTCATTAATATTGGAAGCCCCAAAGGACTTTGGAACAACAAAGAAGTCTCTTTTCCTCTAGCAATAGAGGTGAAAAACAGGGAAGTTTTTTTTCCTGCCAGCATTGTTAGAGACTATCTTGGCTTAAAATTAGCCTGGGATAGTCAAAGCCAGATTCTTCAAATTCTCCGGATTCATGATTAATTCAACTCTAAAAACGAACGAACTGGACGAAATTAAAACATGGTCCTTTAAATTAGTTAAAAATGCTGGCTTGTTGCTGGCTTCATTTCCAAAAAACCATATGAATACAAAACACAAAGGTGATATTGATCTGGTCACTGATGCTGACCTTGAGTGCGAAAGATACCTAATATCTGCTATAAAGGAGAAATTCCCTGATCATTCGATATTATCCGAAGAAAAAGGATCATCTTATCAAAATAGCCCCTATTGCTGGATTATTGATCCGATTGATGGCACAACGAATTACTCCAGAGGCTTGCCTTTTTATGGCATCTCTTTCGCTTTAGCCTATTATGATGAAGTTATTTTTGGAATAGTTCATGCTCCGGAGCTCCATATGTTTTTTCATGCTGAAAAAGGTAAAGGATCTTATTTGAATATGCAGCCCATCAATGTGTCATCAAACACGCAAATCAATTCAAGTTTTTTGGTTACAGGTTTTCCATATACTATGCGATGCTCTGATAGGGACAATATAGATCTTTTTAGAAGGTTTTCAAAAATCAGTCTTGCTGTGAGAAGGCTCGGGTCAGCTTCTCTGGATTTCTGCTTTGTAGCCAAGGGAACTTTTGATGCTTATTGGGAACAATACTTAAAACCCTGGGATTTTGCTGCTGGAATGCTTATTGTAACTGAAGCAAAGGGTCAGGTTAGTACCATGAAAAATGAGATTTTAAGTCCTCTTAAGCCTAATTCTATTTTAGCCAGCAATTCTTTATTACACAAACAATTGCTGGTTGTTATCTCGCAAGAAAAATGAAAAACACTGTAAAACTTAGCCTGGTTTTATTTATAATCATTTATTTTTTTCTCAGTTTGATACCTGCTTCATTACAAGCCCAAAACGATTCTTCAATTCCCCTGAATGTTCCAATAAAAAATACTATATGGACTTCTTCCGGCATACTCTCTTTTAACTTTGACTCTCAAAAACAACAACCTTATTTAGATTGGAAACCAACAAAAAAAGAGTCTTTTCTCCAATGCAGCCTACCTTTTCGAAACCTTAGGCTCTACAACTGCATAATTATTGAAGCTGAACAGAAATCCAACACCAGAGCATGGTTTTTTCTTTACCTTCATGACGGTCAAAGACAATTTGCCATTAGTTACTTTCAATTAGAAGGAGCAGGGCCATTTAAGCTCGAATTATCTATTCAAAGTCTTTTCTCCTCTTTTTCTAACTCGTCAGCTTTTAATTGGTCTGATGTTCGTTCGCTTTCATTCTTATCTCATCCTAATGCTGATCTAAATATAGCGGAAGCCCATTTGCGCATATTTAACATCCAGTTTTTGAAGGAAGACAAGCCTCTGTTTAATCATGATATCATAGTCCCTTCGATTGACATGAACCCTTTGTTTTTCAA
>CAZMFK010000073.1:0-7353 GCA_964565545.1 uncultured Caldisericota bacterium
CGAGCCGCTCCATCAGGGCAGGGTGCCGGGTATCCGTATTGGTGATCTCCACCTCACCGCCGATAACGGAGACCATGGTGCGGATATGCAGCATTCTTCCGACGATCACGCTGTAAAGTCCCTTCGGCATGGTAAACACCCCGTTTATCAGTGCCGGACGGTATTTTTTTGCATGACAATACAATTGCCGGAGTTCGTAGCACATTCTTGAAAGTTTCCGAAGGCCATCGGCGTTCCGTAACTGAACAGGAAGTGTTATATAAGTCACCCCTTCAATCGGATATCCTTCTTCCTCCCTGAAAGCATAAACTTTATCCACTTTGGCACTATTAATAATAGGATCAATTTTGTAACGGGATAGGCTTTTACCCAAACGTCCCAATACTACAAATACGATCATTTTTTCAGAAGTTTTTTTTTCCACAATCCTAATAGCCGGCTTCTCGCCTCTCTGGTCATATATGGCCATTGTTTAATAAGTTCATATTTCATCTTTATCCGCTGTATAGTATGCCTGCGTTTTAGCTCCCTTAAATAATATGCTTCATACTTATTTGGGAAACGCTCATATAAGTCAGTAATATAACGACCATTCATATCTAAAAGCGATTCATATTTTATTAGTTTTTTACCTTTTAATGGAACCGGCATAAAATCTCTGCCAATATATAAGAGATCATGGTCGCTTTTAAACGTACCATCTTCATTTAATATAATCCGGACTACCATTCCGACACGTACATGTTCTGAATCAAACATATCGAAAACAAAATTTCCTAAACTATAATATATGACACCATGTTTATAACTTTCAACCGGTTGGATGACATGTGGATGTGAACCAATGACCAAATCGGCACCAGCATCAATGAAAGCCCTAGCATCTGCGATCTGCCATACGGCAGGCAAATGTATATATTCATTACCCCAATGAAGATAAACGATCTTCAGATCATCTTTCATCATGATCATTTCATTAATACTATAAAGAACATTCTCTTTGGAGTATTCTGCATAACACCCGGGATTTTCAATATCATGAATCGCATTAAAAGCAGCGATAGCTATATTTTTCCCTTTTAAATGATGACGAATTATTTTTGACCTTCCATCAAAAGAACTTTGTCCAGCAACCAGTAAACCACTGTTTTGTAATGATTTTATAGTATCATTAAAACCCGCCATACCATGTTCGAGAATATGATTATTTGCAATAGAAACACCCGTGATACCAATACTTTTCATATACATCGCAAACTGAATATTGCCACAATAATCAACATTATGTAAATTGTTATAACATAAAGGAGACTCCAAATTAACAAAGGCAATATCTGATTGTTGTAAATATCCTTCAAATTTAGAAGTCCAATTGCTTCCATTGTCTTTCTGAAAATATGAAGCTATACCCTTGCCTATATTTTGCTCTGAATCTGCCGGAAATAAATCACCGGTAATAAATATTCTTATTCCCTTGCTCATATATGCTCAATTTTTCTCTTTTTTATAATTTGCATTATAACTTTACAGGTCTCTATTATGACTCTATTACTAATTACAATAAATATAATTAGGTATGAAATCATTACTAACGTTCTTGCGATAATTCCATAAGAAGAGAATGTAAATAATACTATATATATTATAGTTGCAAGAACCATTATAATCATTTTATTAACTTTATAGTCAATGTAATATAATTTTTGCGAGTAGTGATATATCATAATTGCTTGAAAAATATTGCCTACAGCAAATGAAATTGGCGCTGCAGTTATTCCAAGGTCAGTTGTTTTAAGTAAGATAATCATTAAGGATGTATTGATAATCAACCCCGAATAAACCGATGCGCCCTCATAGAAGGGTTTCTTTTTAATATGTACCCCAATTTTTAAAATACTACTCATTGAAAATATAAGTATTCCCAATAGTTGAAATGGAATCAAGATGGCAGCTTTTGAATATGTTTCGGGTGCAAGAAGTGAAACGATTTCAGGTGCATATGCGGAAATAACAATTATTACAGGAAATAGCAGGACAAATGACTCAAATACCTTAGAATAAAAGCGCTTGGAACCAGATTCATTCATAATAGAAAAAACATAGGGTGCCCATGCCTGCTGGAAGGCTGTCAAAAGCAAACTAATAAAACCACTAACCTTTACAGCAAGTCCAATAAGTGCTATCTGATCAACAGTTTTATAACGCAGTAGTATTAATCGGTTTAGATCCTGGTTTGCCGATACGCCAAGCAATGTGATCATTAGTATAAAACCATACATGAACATCTTAACAAACAAATGATAATTAAAGCTGAAACTAATCAACTTTTTTGATCTAATAATCAATACTAGGATAAGAATGCTTAATCCCGAAATATTACCAGCAAAAACACTTTTTATCCCCCATTTTGAGATAAACACATAAACAAGAATAAAAGTAGTGGATACAATTATCTGGCTTGCAGTAAAAAGACTGAAAAGTTTCGGTTTCCTTTGAACCCTTAATAACATCTGAAGATAAAAGAAAAGAACCAACAGCGCATTGTTAACGATCATTAAGCGGAATAAAGTTTTATCAGCAACATCTTTTAAAAAAAATGAAATACTTTTCTCGGGTATAATGAACGATAATAAAACAAGTAAAAAGGATATTATCAGTAAAAATAAAAAGCCGCTTGAGACGACTTCTTTCCTGTATGCTTCTTCTTCAGAATCAAAATAAAATCGCAACATTGCTATTGCGATTTGAAAACTAAAAACCACTGAAACAAAACTTCCGAGAGTCAAATAAACATTAAGAGTACCATATTCAGTTATTGAAAAAACTCTTGTATAAAGAGGTACAAGTAAAAAATTAATTAGTTTTGAAACAGCTATGCCCATTCCATATATTGATACATCTTTACCTAGTTGTTTGATTCTCGACATATTTTTAATTGGATAATGTTAAGTAATGGTAATACCATTTACAGGCAAGTTCAAATCCTCGAATAGCATCATAATTTGGGTTATATCCTAAAATCCTTTTAATTTTTACGATTGAAGCTTGCGAATGGGGTATATCACCTTCACGCGCAGACCCGTAATGTGGTTGGATTTTTATAATATCAGGGTCATATTTTGCTAAATTTTTACGTAATGACATGAATAATTCATTTAAAGTTATATTACCCCCAAACGCCACATTAAATACAAGACTGACTGTTGCATCTTCGGGTAATTGTATATTATATAACAAAGCTCTTTTACGGATATCTTCTGTAGTGGTAAGAGCAGCTAATTCATTCGCATGAATTACATTGTCAATATATGTAAAATCCCTTGAATAAGAACCGTCTCCGTTTATTATGGGGGATTCATGTTTGATCAGCGCTTTGACCCATAAGGGGATAACGGCAGCGTATGCGCCATTGGGGTCCTGGTGCTTACCAAAAACATTAAAATAACGTAACCCTATGGTTTCTAATCCATATAATTCAGAAAATATACCGGCATATAATTCATTGACATATTTTGTAACAGCGTATGGAGAAAGAGGTTTACCAATATGTTCTTCTACTTTTGGCAGTTCCTTGGAGTCTCCATAGGTTGAAGATGATGCGGCATATATAAAACGTTTTACACCTTCATCCCTTGAAGCTATCAGCATGTTTAAGAAACCTGTGATATTTACATCATTGGTTGACTTTGGATCGTTAATAGAGCGGGGTACAGAACCTAGCGCGGCTTCATGAAACACATAATCACACCCTTTGGCAGCCTTTTGGCAGGTATCCGGATCCCGGATATCTCCTTCCATAAATTGGAAATTCGGGTGATCAATAAAACCATCCATATTCCTACGATAACCGGTTGAGAGATTATCTAAACAAATAACTTTATTATTCTTTTTTAGAAAATATTCACAGAGATTTGAGCCAATAAAGCCGGCACCACCTGTCACTAAATATTTCACGCATACTCCGCATCTTTTCCGGGTTTAAAATTATTATAGTACCCACTCTTAATCTTTTTGATAAAATCTTCGACCCTTAAAATGTTACCTCCCATTTTATTGAATTCACCTTTTTCAAAAATAAATTCATCATTTATCAGGATATATCTTCCTTGCTCCCCATTGATTTTCATATACGGCGTTTTAGTCCCAAATAAAGATTGCAGTTCATTAATATAATATTTGCCGTCCTTTGACTCCAAAACATCCATTGCCATGCAATCAAAATTCCCTTTATCACATACACTTTTAACCATTAACAATAATTCTTTTGGAGGTGTAACCCATCCAAAAACACCCACTCCGCTGGCAAAATAACCTTTTAATAATTTTTGTTTACCGAAATAGGAATTACCAATCTTTATAATTCGCCACTCCCATTTCAAAGGGATATATTCCTGCATTATTACGTAATGTTTTTGGGTCATTCCAAATTTCGGGATGGGTATTCCACCCTTTTTCCAAGGAGTTTTTCCCAGTGATAAACGGTAATCAATGATCCCAAAGATTTGATGAATATAATATCTCGCTCTCACTTTGCTCTTTACTATTTGCACTCCGCTGGAAGTGGCACCTCCATTTGTTTTAAATACCAGTGGCATTTTGGCAGTTTTAAGAAATTCTAGCGCGTCTTTTTTCTTATAAAAAATATTTGTTTTAGGATGAGGATATCCATTTGCAGTTAACCAATATTCATATAATCTTTTATTTTCATAAAGAAATAATTCCTTACGTGAAGGATATATTGGTATACCAAGCTCCTCATTTATAATAAATAAGCGTTCATCAAACATATTCTTATGTTCATCAAGATTCCCTTTAATGCGCACTAGTATCCCATCAACATTTGCCTGCTTAATTTCTTCAATCCAATTCTCACTTAAAAGATCTAAAATAGTATAATCAACACCCAATTCTTTGCATGCCTCGCAATATTGATCAACGAGCATTTGGATTGAATCGAAGCTTTTTAATATTCCTAGTTTCATTGTCTGTCTTTCTTGTTGTTATCAGTTATAATACATTTTTAAGATAGTCGAAATATAAACTACTTTCATGTTCCCGAATCAATTTCATCATTTGTGTCTTATTAATAAAAGATAATTTATACGCAATCTCTTCCACACACGCTATCTTCAACCCCGTCCTCTTCTCCACCGCTTTCACAAACTCCGTGGCATCGCTCATGGCCTCGTGCGTTCCCGTATCCAGCCAGGCAAATCCTCTTCCGAGCAATTGCAATTTAAGTTGTTTATTTTTGAGATATTCTCTATTTATATCGGTGATCTCCAGTTCATTCCGCCAGGAGGGTTTTACGCTTTTCGCAATGTCGATCACATCATTCGGATAAAAATACAGACCGGTGATGGCATAATTCGATCTCGGTTCTTTCGGTTTTTCTACAATATCAACGACATTCTGATCTTTATCGAATTCGGCAACCCCATATCGCTGCGGGTCTTCAACATTGTATCCAAAAATGACTGCCTTATTATCCTGTTCAACTATTCTAATGGTATTATCTAAAAGACCTTTTAATCCGGCACCGTAAAAAATATTGTCACCCAGGATCATGCAAACATTTTCATTACCTATAAATTCCTCACCGATAATAAATGCCTGCGCCAATCCCTCGGGCTTCGGCTGCTCGGCATAGCTGAATTTGAGTCCCAACTGACTCCCGTCCCCGAGTAGTTTTTCAAAGTTCGGCAGATCCTCCGGCGTAGAGATGATCAATATCTCTCTAATTCCAGCCAACATCAACACCGACAAGGGATAGTAGATCATGGGCTTGTCGTACACGGGTAGGAGTTGCTTGCTGACGACCTTGGTGATGGGATGTAAGCGCGTACCTGCCCCTCCTGCTAAGATGATGCCTTTCATTTATTTCCTCCTAACCACTGATTGCATGAAGAGCTTAACCACGGATTACACAAATATCCTAACCACGGATTTCACGGATTAACACAGATTGACACGAATTCCTTTTAAGGCTTTGATTTAATGGGCGATATGGCTTTAAAGTTTATAAAATATCTTAAGTAAAATATTGATTCTAATTGCATAAATTAACATTGACTTCCTCAGAATTTATTTAAAGCTAAAATCTTTTTTTCCAAAATTAGGGTAAAGCCTTAATTATATTCGTGAAAATCTGTGTAATTCGTGGTGAGGCTCTTATTGTAATTCGATGTAATATTTCAAAGCTTAATCTCTTTAAGCTCTTTCTGCAGCTGATTATACTCCCGCTTCTTGCGCTCAATGAATTTTTCCGTCAGAAGGATTTTCTCCTTCATACCCTTTTGTGTCAGAAGGTATTTGTACTTTTTCTTATTGTCCGCAGTAGCGAAATTCTCAACCTTTACAAAACCTTTTTCTATTAAAGCATTTAAAACATAGTTGATCTTTCCGACACTATAGCCCAGTTCATCGGCGAGGGTACGCTGATTTTCGATGCTCTCCGCCTTGCGAAGTATGGTGAGCTCTAGTTCTTCGTTATTATTCATGTAAAAGTTTAGTGTTTAGGGGTTAGTGGTTAGGGTGTTTAGTGTTTTTTAGTTTAGAGTTGGAATTATGTCTTCTTAATTGTGAGTTTCTTAGGGAAGCTAGTCTTGGAGAAAGTTGATCAATTTCTTCCCGTACTGATATATATTTTTCCTGATCAATGTAATTCAGATCGTAAGCTGCTGTTAATTGACTGATAACTTCCAATAAACTGCCATATGCGATTTGCGTGTAATGTGCCTGGTCCTTGTAGCTTGTTCTTGAACTGCCTTCAGCGATATTAGAGCTTACAGAAATGACGGCTCTTTGTATTTGATTGGATAAACCAAATCGTTCTTTATCGGGAAATTTACCCGTTATTTTATAGATCCCTTTAACCAAATTTCTGATATCATCCCAAATCTCAAGTCTTTCAAATGAATAGACATGCATTTTCATCCCCTCCTTCTTTACGTCCCTATCAAATTACCTCTAACCTCTAAACCCTAAACTCTCTAAGCTCTAAGCTCTAAACTCCTCACAACGGCTTCGCCGCAATGAGTCCCATTTTTTTACGATGTGCGAACCAGAATGTTGGTATTTTCATGTACGTTCAATTATTGAATGATGCCTAAGTTAATAGAATATTTCATAAATGTTAATCTTTTTTTACTTTTTATTTTGAATTTCTATCGCTCGGTAGTTCACTTTCATTTAACCACTGATTGCACAAATGCTTTAACCACGAAATATACGAATGCTTTAACCACAGCCTGCCCTGCATAGCCTTCTTGAGCAACGAAGCCTTGGCGAAGTTGGTGGCGAAGCAGGGGATTTCACGGATTTTCACGAAGATTTTTAATGATTTTGGTGAGT
>CAZMFK010000074.1:0-7339 GCA_964565545.1 uncultured Caldisericota bacterium
ATTTATGTATTGGATGAAGTTTTACAAAGTATTCAGACTTTTGATGAAAAAGGAAACTTTGCCAGCATGTTTCCTGCCGATGAGATTCAAAAGGCAGGACTTAAAAAAATGCAAGCTTTGGAGTATTATAACTCCAAAATTTATGTTATCGATAGCGCCATCTCTATAGTCGCTGTTTTCTCTACCGAAGGTCGCTTGTTGAACACTTTTGGAAAATATGGAAGCGATAAAGGAGAGATGGTATTTCCCTATGATATAGCAGTGGTTGATAACAAGATTTTCATAGCTGATACAGGAAACTCTCGCATTCAGGTATTCGATCTTGAGGGCAAACACCTTTACCATTTCGGTTCTTTTGGTTCAAATGATGGACAGTTTATGGTACCCTCAGGTATTAGTGCACGCAACAATTCGATTTATGTAGCGGATACAGGTAATAACCGAATTCAGCTTTTTGATTATGAAGGAACTTATACTAGCAAAATGGGCAAACGTGGTCTTGAAATAGGCAGTTATTATGGACCCAAAGGTATATTTGTGGACCGTTCCAACAAAGTTTATGTTGCAGACACCCTGAACAACCGTATCCAGGTGACTGACGTATTAACCCGACAAACTCAAGTTTACGGCAAATTTGGAGCTCTTTCCCAGGAAGCTACAAATTTAGTAAAATCAAGCGAGAATTTTAACTATGAGGTTTTGCCTGGATCTTTTCTATACCCTGGAGATATATGTGTTTTCAAGCAATTTATTTTGATTACTGACACTTATAATCAAAGAATTCAAATGCTACCCATGACTTTGCTATTTGGTTCTCACTTGA
Source organism: uncultured Caldisericota bacterium (assembly GCA_964565545.1). Classification (GTDB taxonomy): domain Bacteria; phylum Caldisericota; class Caldisericia; order UBA6126; family UBA6126; genus T3SED10-260. The sequence goes on from CAZMFK010000074.1 coordinate 824, forward strand.
TGCGCCTGACTCCCTCATATCTTGACTTTGGCTCTCTAGCTACTGATGCTCAAGTAGAGCGAACTTTTTTAATCCATAATGAAAGCGGGAATCTTTTAAAAGGCAAGGTAAGCTCAAATCATCCAGCTGTTAAGGTTGATCCTGAAGAATTCACTTCACCATCACAGGAAGTAAAAGTTACGATATCAGGAGAAAAGCTTGAGCTTGGAAAAGATTATCAAGCGACAGTTTCGGTTGAGCTTGAAGGAGGAGTTCAGGGGGAAATCGCTCTTCAGTTTAGATCTAACAATGCTCCTGATTTTTATACTGAACTGTTGCCATTGTTTGTAGCTTCAGCTGATCAGGAATTCAAGATTCCAATTAAAGTCGTTCCTCAAAATGGTTTTAATGGAATAGTTACTTTTATTGCGTTAGGCTTACCCCGAAACACTACCCCTACATTTGATCCCCCTTCAATTAATCTTGCTGAAAGAAATACCACTTTTCTGAAGTTGAACCCTACTTCTAAAATGATTGAAGCAGGAATCTACGAAATTGAAATAGAAACTCAAGCTGCTTCTGGAGGAACTCGACGCCGAGCTAGTTCTACTTTTATTTATCAGCAACGTATTGATTTGGTTCCCCACACTGTGCTTGGTGAATTATTTACTGCTATTTGGTGCATTAATTGTGTCCATTCCCATACTGCAATGAACCGGCTTTATTATGAGTTAGGCAAAGAAAAAGTAGTCTGGCTTGAGTATTACGTTCAATCCGCAGGCAAAGATGAACCTTATCCTCGCCTTACTTCCATTGATAGCGGGCACAGGTTAAGATGGTATCAAAATGATGATGGTTTGCCCACAATATATTTTGATGGCACAGATTACTTAAAAGGATTGCCCACAGGCGAAGACACTCGAACCGAGGAAGGCAAAGCTAGAGTTATGTACGAAGCTTATCGAGCCAAAGTCATGGATAAGCTCAAGCAGCCATCCATTGTAAATATCGGCATTCAAAACTTTTATGATTCTTCGATGAAAAATGGCAAAGTATCAGCAACTGTTACAGCGCTTGATAATATTCCATTTAGAGATCCTCGCATATATTTTGCTTTGACTGAAACTGATATACCCTATGAAGCAATTAATGGCGATAAAGAGCATCATTTTGTCGTACGAGACATGCTTTCCCCTCTCAATGATGACAAAACAGACTACCTGGGTACTCCCATGAAAATGACCAATGGCGATACTTTTGCTAGAAAAGGTGACACCTTTACTCTTGAAGTGGATTATGAGATTTTGGACATCTACAATATTTCTAAAATGAGTCTTGTGGTTTTTGTGCAAGACAATGTGACTAAAACTGTACTACAAACAACAGAAGTTCCGGTAAAAATTATTAATAACTCTTCTTTTCAGTTGGTGTCCGATCAGAGTTTAAATCAAAAACGCACCAAAGGGGAAGAGTCTATTATAAATACCTATTTAATGAATACTGGTACAAGAACTGAGACTTTTGAGCTGGATGTTATCAATAAATCGCAAGACAAATGGCTTTTTAAAGTTTTTGTTGACGGAAAAGAAAACCATTCATCTGGTAATGGAAAAGTATCCTTGAAGCCATTTAACATGACAAAAATTGAAATTAGAACTTCTATACCAGCCAATGCAATACCAAAATCCGAACAGCTATTTACTATCACAGCGATGTCTAGCAGCTCCAGAAAAGTCCAAACAATCAACAGTCGAATTGAAATTGTAGAAACTCGACCTCCTAACTTTATTTTGAGCGTTGATGCTCCAACGAATGAAAAAATAATGGCAGGAGAATCTATTTCGTATAATATTAGCCTTACCCCTGATCCTTATTTCGATGATGAAGTTCAACTCAGTCTCAAAGAAACTCCATCGGATATTGAATCTGCTGTTTTTGAACCATCTGCTGGCAAAGTTCCTTTTAATTCTGTCTTAAATATTACTATAAAACCTGAAACTCTTGATAGGGATATCTCCCTTGAAATTTTAGCTTCCAGCCCTAAGCTTACTCAAAGCCAGCGGGTAATCTTTAAAGTCGAACGCAATCCGGATGCCTTGCCACCTCAACTTGAAATAGCATACCCCCCAGAGCAGCTTCTAACTAATAAAAAAGATTTGGAAATTTCTGGCATGACAGACCCCACAGCAAGCCTTAGCATTAATGAAGAGCCTGTTGAAGTTGACAACAGCGGAAGGTTTGTTTTCAACATGGTGCTGAACGAGGGTCAAAATGTTATTGTGTTTGCATCAACCAATCGGAAAGGATTGCAAACAGAAATAATTCGAATTGTAACATTGGACACTGTTCCTCCTGTTCTTGAAATCAACCCTGTTCCTGAAGAAGTAACTCAAAAATCCATATTGCTTGAAGGTCGTACGGAGCCTGGATCTGTTCTAACTATTGATACCCAGGATGTACCTTTGGACGAAGAGGGTCGATTTGAATATTCATATGAACTTCTTCATGGATTTAACTCGATAGAGATTATTGCTATTGACCAGGCAAGTAACACTACTACAGAATATATTGATGTTAGCCTTATCACCCTTATTCAACTTAAAATTGGATCTAACATTGCTTATGTTAATCATAAAGAGTCTCAGCTTGATGCACCTCCTTATATTAAAAATGGTAGAACTATGGTCCCTCTTCGCTTCATTAGCGAAGCATTGGGAGCAGAAGTTCAGTGGGATGGAGACTTGAAACAAATTACTTTGAGCAAAGAAGATCGTACCATCCGAATGGTTATAGGATCTAAGGATGTCTTTATTAAAGAAACTGGGAAAATTGGCGAAACAAGATACGAACTTGATGCTCCCCCTGAAATAGTTAGTGGAAGAACTTTTGTCCCTCTACGCTTCATCAGTGAAGCTTTTGGGGCAAGCCTTGATTGGAAAGGGGAAACGCAGGAAATAACAATTAAAAGCTAGTTTTTTGAAAAGGAGGATATAAAACTCCTTTTTCAGTAATAAATGCTGTTATTAATTCGCCCGGAGTGATGTCAAAAGCAGGATTAAGGGCCTGAAAGTCACTCCGGGTGCTTATTTCATCTCCAGACCTGTATTCAATAGGACTGTTCGAACCCTCAGGAAGATCATAATCTATAGTTGAAGTTGGAGCTGCAATATAAAATGGAATTTGGTGTTTTTTTGCACACAAAGCCAACATATAAGTGCCGATTTTATTGGCAGTGTCTCCGTTGGTAGCAATTCGATCAGCTCCAACAATTATTGCGTCTATAAGCTTTCTTTGTATGATAAAGGCTGCTGCACTATCAATGATGCAAAATGCTGGAATATTGTTTTTTTTTAGTTCATATTGAGTTAATCGTAAACCCTGCAACAAGGGGCGTGTTTCAGTGTAATAGACAGTAAATCCCTTTTTCGCGGATTTTGCTGTATGAATTATAATTCCCAATGCTGTGCCCCAACCACCCATGGCTAAAGAGCCTGTATTACAATGGGTAAGAATACTTTTAAACTCTTTTGTCAAAGGATAAGCATGGGCTATTATACTGAGGGATTCATCAGTCATTTTTTTTTCATAAGCAAGTGCTTCATTGAAATAGGATTTAGCTTGATTCTTTAGTGATAAATGTTTGTGCTTCATAAAAAATTCTTCTGTTATTGAAGAGAGTTGAATTGCTGTTGGACGAGCTTGCTTCAAGGAAGTTACATTTTTTTGGTGTTTAACCATATCAGTACAATTTAAAGCTGAGAGATATAAGCCACATAATCCTGCGAGTCCCAACAAAGGTGCTCCTCTTATGGAAAGGTTTTTTATTGCTTGTATAAGCTCATCGACTGAATTGGTTTCTTTGTAGCATTCCTGGCTGGGTAATAGCTTTTGGTCAAGATAAAAGACCTTTGAAGATTCAACGTACAAGGGTCTAATCATCGATTTCTTCATTTTGAAATGGTAGAAAGCTGAGTTAGTTCTATAACTATCTGATTTTTTAACAGATCAATATGATCGGATTTTAAAGCAGAAATGACTATGCCTTCTCCATATTGGTTGATCAATGAAGTAAAATTGGTTTGTTCAGGAAAAACATCTGCTTTGTTGTAAACTACAATTTGTTTGATTTTTTCAGCACCAAGGTCAGTTAAAGTCTGATAGACAGTTTGAAGATGTAAAGGGAAGTCTGGATCAGAAACATCCACGACAATAAGTAAAAGATCAGCATATCTGATTTCTTCCAAGGTTCCTTTAAAAGCTTCTACCAATTCGTGAGGTAATTTACGAATAAATCCAACTGTATCGCTTAAAAGGATATAGTTTCCTAATTGGTCCAAATATGCTCTTCGTGTACGAGTCTCAAGAGTATGAAATAAAAGGTTGTCGGTTGGTGTTTGAGTTTTGGCCAATGCATTAAAAAGAGTTGATTTGCCTGCATTGGTATAGCCAACAATTGAAACAAGAAACAAATCAGACTCCAGGCGTTTGTCCCTTTTTGTTTTTCGTTGTTTTTCTAATGCTTTTAGTTGAAGTTGGCACTGGTGAATCTTTTGGTAAATATTTCTTCGGGTAACTTCGATCTTTCTTTCTCCAGGACCTTTTCCGCCGATAAAGCCTACCTGTTGATCATAAGATTTTTGTTGTTGGACAATTTCAGGCAAGCGTTTTCTAAGAACAGCAAGTTGAACTTGAATTTTCCCCTCACGATTAGATGCTCGTGAAGAAAAAATGTCCAGAATAATTCTGGGCCTATCAGTAATCGTAGCAGAAATTAGTTTGGATAAATTTCTAAACTGGGTATAGCTCAGTTCATCATCAAAAGCAATGATATCAATTTTTAGAGCATTGGAAAGGTTTTTTAGCTCTTCGAGTTTGCCTTTGCTAAGAAAATGAGCAGGATGAATCCGACTCAAATCAACTGGAAAAATAATTTCTGTTTCAATGTGAAGAGTTTTAAGCAGCAATTCCAATTCTCGAGTTGTTTGTGGAGAATCTTTGCTGCCAATTATGATGCAACGTTTTTCTTCAGTTTTCATTATTTAATAAACTCATCATCTCAGTAGCATGTTGTTTAGAAATTTCTGAAGCTTGATCACCACAAATCATTCGACTTATTTCTGCGATTCTTTCGTTTTTATCGAGCTCTTGTGCAAAAATATTGGTTTTAAGATCAGTGCTGGATTTGTTAATTTTAAAATGAACATCAGATTGAGCAGCAATTTGGGGAAGATGAGTGATGCATATTACTTGATGATGTTCTGACAGTTCTTTTAGCTTTTGGCCTAATTTTATTCCAATTTGGCCACCAATGCCCGTATCGATTTCATCAAATATCAAGGTGGATATTTGATCGCTTTTTCCCAACATCGATTGAATAGCAAGCATAATACGAGACAATTCGCCACCGGAAGCTATTTTACTTAAAGGCAAAAGATCTTGCCCAGGATTGGTGGATATAAGGTAGTTTATATCGTCAATGCCCGTTTCCTGCAAAACATAGTTTTTGTTATCGATATCAATACTATTGACACTATCACGCTCTTCTGACTCCAAACGAATATTAAATTCAATTTTCTCCATGCCCAATGCTGACAATTCTTTTTTAATAGCCTGCTCAAATGCTGGAGAAAGCTCATGACGTTTTTGGCTTAATAGTGTTGCATGGTGTTTCAGGGATTCTTCCAATTCAATGAGCTGTTTTTTTAATGAACTTTGATCAGTAATCTCTTGTTCAAGAGAGTGTAATTTTATCTCAAACTGTTGTCTGGTAGTTAAAATTTCTGAAATGCTTTTGCCATATTTTCTTTTTAGGTGTTGTATTTGATCAATACGGCTGATTACAGCATCTAAACGCGGTAAATCATACTGAAGACTGATTTTTTCTTGTTCTTGATCAAGGTCATGTAACAAATCCATCAAAACTGAATGACAGGTTTGGAAAGAGTCATGGCTTTGGTTGAGAACTGATGTAAAATTCTGAATTTCGGATAGCATTTGAGTGCTTTCTGAAATAACTTGCAAAGGAGATTTAATGTCGGCGTAAGGTGGATGGAATAAATCTTTTATTTTTTGCAGGTATTCGATAATGTGTTGTGAATTAGTCATTAGATCGCGCTCATGAATCAAAGCTTCTTCTTCGTCAGTTTTTAGTTGGGCTTTTTCAATTTCATCGATCTGATAAGACAAGAAATCTATTTCATTTTGCCGTTCTTTCTCTTTAAGTTCCCAATTTTTTAGCTTTTCTTTTGTTTCAATCCATTGGGGGCGAAGGTCCTGGATAATTTTTAGGTGGGAATGGAATTCTTGATGAAAGTATCGATCAAAAAGAGATAATTGAATTCTTTTTGAGAATAAATGGCTGGTATCATGCTGTCCGTGAATAGCTAAAAGCTGTTTTAGCTTTTTTTTGTATTCTTTGAGCGATACGTTGATCCCATTGATTAAAGTGCGATTTTTCCCGGAGGGAGTGACAAAACGCTCACAGACCCATTCTGATTCAGAAAAAGGAAATGTTTCGAGCGATCCTCTGAGGAAATC
>CAZMFK010000075.1:0-7312 GCA_964565545.1 uncultured Caldisericota bacterium
CCTAATATCCAATCGAGTGCTTTTTTTCTACGAAGTATGTTTTCACAATACTCTTCTATACGTTTTCTTTCCAAAGCTCCCTTTTTAAATTTACCCAAATATATTTGAGTTTCATTATTTATTTCTTCTTTTGATGGATTTAGATCAGGATGGCTTTTCATGATTGATCGGAGAAGTAGGTCTACATTGGCTTTATAAATTGCCCGAGGTTTTAGTTCTTCCAACAGAGCATCTTCTGTTTTATTGGTTTTAGCCAAAAATTCTTCAAGAGTAAGTTTTGATGAAGCAAGATCTTCTTTAAAAAGCTCTAATGCTTGTTCCTGGTAATGCTCCATAATACTTTGAGGAAGGTTGTTAATCATATGATCTTTAAACCATGCTTCGAAAAAAGCTGACCATTTAGCTTCTTTCATAAAATTGTCATGCTCCACTGTTGCCTGACTTAATATTTGTTGATTGAATTCTTCTAATGATTTACCTGCTTGAATGCTATCCAAAAAAGTCTGATTGAATTCAGGCAATATTTTTTTCTTGAAGCCGATCACCTTAACTTTGACTGACATCGTATCTTGAAGGTCTTTGGGTTGATATGAAAGGATTTTTTCCTCACCATTTTGCATCTTCATGATTTCTTGATCATTGTCGGGCAGAAGCTGCTCTTTGCCAAGCTCAATCATAACTGTTTTTTTGGGGCTTTTATCTGTTTCCGGATCAAATTGGTATTCCACGATAGCATAATTTCCTAATTGAGGCGTATCAAGAAGATCTTCAAAATTGGCATTGGCTTCCAAAAGTGAGTTTCTAAGTTCATTTTCAACATCTTCGATTGTTTTGGTCTTGTCCAGTTTTATTTCAATATTGGGTATATCCGATAAATTAACTTCAGGAAATATATCGAAAAGCAATTTAAGCTCAAACTCATTGTTTTCTTCAGGGTAATCTTCATTTTCCAGTGATGGAGGAAAAATGAATTCATGTTCAGGTTTTTCTTTTACAAGCAAATCGATTGAATTGCGGATCATCTTGTCGAAAATTTCTTCCAGTAATTTATCTTGTTGAATATATAATTTAGCCATATGAACAGGTGCTTTCCCCTTTCGAAATCCAGGTATTTGAATCAAGGGAAGGAATTTTCTATACGTTATTTCAAAAAGCTCATTCATTTCTTCTTTATTAAAAGAAAAAGATGCTTTTGCCTGGTAATCGAACTTAGCAAAATTATTAATTTTCATTTTTTCCTCCAAAGAAAGCTATCAAATGCCATAACTTCAATACTTATACTGATGGAATAATTATTGTCAACAAATCTTGCTTGATATACCATGTAAGCTTGGATTTTTAAATTTGTTTTATAAAGGAGTAGCAGTATTTATGGTTGACTTTATGAGAACTGATGCTATATTCTTTTTCTTGAGTTTTTAATTATTTGAATTAGGTGAGGTTTATTATGGATACTCATTTTTTTACTGAAAATGAAATAGAACGCAAGTGGTATTTAATTGATGCTGATCAACAGATTTTAGGCAGATTGGCCAATCAGATAGCTACCATTCTAATGGGAAAAAATAAAGCTGAATATACTCCTAATGCCGATGTTGGCTATTTTGTCATTGTAATTAATGCAGAAAAAATCAATGTATCAGGCAATAAAGAAAAAGATTTTATCTATTATCGCCACACCGAATATCCCGGAGGTCTTAAAAAAACGCCCCTTTTTCGTATGAGAGAAAAGAATCCTGAATATATGATTCGCAAGGCTGTATGGGGAATGATCAAGCATTCTCCTTTGGGACGCAAACGATTTAAAAAACTTAAAGTTTATCCCAGATCCAATCATCCCCATGAAGCTCAACAACCCATTCCGTTCGGGTTAAATTAATTATAAGAGGTGAATGAATGCCAGGAATTTTATCCACTGGATATCGCAAAACTTCCATAGCTCGCATTATTCTTAAGCCTGGTTCAGGCAAAATCCGAGTAAACGGAAAAGATTTGGAACAGTATTTTCCATCCCTTCTTTTGCAAAAACGTTTTTTGGAAGCTTTTGAAACTACAAAGAAACAAAATCAATTTGATGTCACTGCACATATTAGTGGCGGTGGGATTTCTTCTCAGTCTGATGCTCTTCGACACGCCATTTCTAAAGCTTTAAGCGAATTTGATTCTACCTGCAAACAAGCACTGAGAGATAAAGGGTTCCTTACTCGTGATGCTCGTATCAAAGAAAGAGTAAAAGCCGGACTCCGCGGAGCTCGAAAAGCCAGACAATATCGTAAACGATAACCTTACGTTTCATGTCTTTTACGCACTCCCATGTTTCTTTCCAGCAATGGAAAAGAAGAACATGGGAGTGTTTTTTATCTATCGAGCAATCTTACCCTCTAAAAAAAAATTTTTCTTATCCCAAAGAAAAATCAAATTTTGAAGCTTTGATGGGTATCATTTACCCGATTGGTAACTTTGTCCAACTATCTAATGATGATCTGAATCATTTTGCTTTTTTTGCATTTTTCTTATGGAAATCCACTGTTCTTTTTGATTTCTCGTTCGTACTTTCAGCCAAAGAGAAAAATGGAAAACTTTCATTAATGCTTGCAGATTTATACCTGGTTCAAAGCGGAGAATCATTTTCAAAAATTAACCATTTTGGGCAATGTACGAAGCTTTTACAGGAGACATTGAGTAAAATATCAGCTTCGCACCTCCAATACAACTTGGTGTCAACTATTAACATGCAAATAAAAAAGCATATTTTTTATCGTTTTGGATCAATCATATACTGCGTTACCAAAGCTCCCTTTTTATTAGCTAAAAACAAAATGTTTAATGATGGAGTACTGTTAAAATTTTCAAAGCATTATGCTCTTTGGGCTGTTCTTGCATTTCATCCATTGATAAAGCTCTCTTCAAAAAATCGTATGGACTGCCTTGCAAACCAGTACCATCGTCAATTTCTTGAATTTTGTCATCGTCATGGCGCTAAGTGGGATTACTTCAATCAATTTATCAAAAATGAGGAATTAAGATGATTATTTTAGATGGAAAAAAAATAGCTGAAGACATTTTAATAGACTTAACAAAAAAAATTGCTGAAAATCCCGGAAGAAAACCGACGCTGCTAACATTATCCATTGGATCAAATCCTGAGTCTTTTTCATATATCCAGCACCAACAAAAACAATGTAATCGCATTGGAATGAAATCAAATCATGTTTCTCTCCCTGATAATATTTCACCTTTGGAATTGAAAAACACGATCAAATCTTTTAACGATGATGTAAGTATTGATGGCATAATCCTACAAATGCCACTACCAAAAAATTTTGAGCACCTTGAAGTGATATCATGGATAGATCAAAAAAAAGATGTAGATGGTATTCATCCCATTAACCTCGGAAAACTGATGCAAGGGAAGGCAGCTTTCGTTCCTGCAACTCCTCTTGCAGTAATGCATTTGTTAAAATCTTGCTGTGTTTCCTTGAAAGGTAAAAAAGCTTTGATCATTGGACGATCATTGATTGTCGGCAAACCTTTGTCAATGTTACTTTTAGAAGCTGACTGCACCGTCACCCTGGCGCACTCTAAAACCCTTGATTTAACCAAGGAATCCTCCCAAGCAGACATACTCATTGCTGCTGCAGGGCAAGCTGGATTGGTGAAGTATGATTATATTAAAAAAGATGCTATTGTTATTGATGTAGGGATTAACTTCATTAATGGCAAAATGGTTGGAGATGTTGCATTTGACGAAGTTGCTCCTCTGGCTTCATATATAACTCCGGTACCAGGAGGAGTTGGTCCCATAACTACTGCGATGCTTCTATCAAATACCTGGCAAGCTTTTCTGAATCATTGATGCCATTAGGTGGCATATATATCCATATTCCATTTTGCAAACATAAATGTTCTTACTGTGATTTCGTGTCTTTTGCAAATAAACCATCCTCTAATTATATCGATTTGCTTATCAGAGAGATTGACCTTTATTCCAACATAAAAGCTTTTAGTAACTTATTCTTTGATACTTTGTATATTGGAGGAGGAACACCTAGCATCCTTCCAGCAAAAGAAATTGCTCGATTAATCCAACATTTGCAGAAATCAAAACATTTAATCCCAGAGTCGGAAATCACTCTGGAAGCTAATCCTGAATCACTTAACAATAGCAACCTCCATCAATACCTGGAGTCCGGTATCAACCGGATTAGCATAGGAGTTCAGTCTTTTGATCCGACCGTATTGTCTAACAGCGGAAGAATACATACCCCTAAAACCGCAGTTGATTCCATATTGCTTGCATATAAGGCAGGATTTCGTAATATCAGTATTGATCTTATGATGGGACTTCCTGGCGAAAACTCAGATACCTGGTTAAGGAATAAATCTTTTTTTTCTCAACTCCCTATTCAGCATCTTTCAAGCTATATCCTGGATCTTTCTCCTTCAACTCTGATGCATAAAAAAATTGCTAAAGGAGAACTAAATCTTCCAGATGAAAATTCTACTCTGAGAGCATATACAATATGGCTGGAATATTTAGCATCGAAAGGTTGGAGACACTATGAAATATCGAATTTCTCACTTCCTTCCTATGCATCAAAACATAATATGCACTACTGGAAATTAGACCCTTATGCTGGTTTTGGTCTTGCGGCAACAGGATGCCTGAATGATATCCGCTATACCAATACTCGTCAATTAACTCGATACCATCAATATGTAAAAAACAAACAAATTCCTGTCGTACATCGAGAGAAAATAAATCCTTCTAAGAAACACATTGAAAAAATTATGCTTGGCTTGAGATTATTGGAAATAGGAATTCCATTTTCGCTGCTTGATTCGGAAAAACTTTTGCGAGCTCAAAAATGGGTTCAGTTAGGTTATTTAAAGATTAATAAAAAAAGACTCCTTCTAACAAAGACAGGAGTCTTTTTTTCTAATGCAATTATTTTATCTCTTTGTTAGTGACGTTTTGTTATCACGATAGTTTCTGTTTCTTTTATCCACTCAACTTTAGCGCCAAAAGCTTCCGCAATAAAGCGGACTGGCACCAAAGTTCGGCTTTGAACTATCGTTGGTGCTGCATCCAGGACATACGCCTTTCCATTAATAAAGGCAGTAGTATTTCCAATTTGAAGCATAATAGTTGTCTCATCGAGCTCAATAGTAATGGTTTGGGTTTCGTTTGTCCAATCAACGTGTGCACCAAAAGCTTCCGCAATAAAGCGGACTGGCACCATGGTTCGACCTTGAATAATCAATGGAGGCAAATCGAGTTCTACGGGTTCTCCATTGATCATAGCAGAAGCCTTTCCAATAGCTAATTCAATCAAAGTAAGTTGATAATTATAGACCTCTAAACTGAGTTCGCTTCGATTTCCGATGGAATCCCAGGCTTCTACAAGAATAGTATTAGTACCTTTTTGTATGGGAATAGTAACTCGAAACAAGTCATGAACAACAGTAGCGGGTATTTGATTAACTCGAACAGTAGCATCAGGCTCTACACGTCCCTGGACTAATAATTCAGTTACGGAAACTAGTTCTCCGATTGGGTCAAGCATAATTTTTGGACCCTGAGTGTCCAGTATAACTTCAATGCTTTTTTTCATATCAATATTTTTATAAGATGCTGTTACCAGTATTTGATTTGAGCCTTCTTTTAGTTGGTATTCAAATGAAAATGAACCATTTGAATTTGGCTGGATTTGACGATTTTCGCATTCGATAACAGCTTCTGGAATAGTACGGCCCGAAACAATAATGTCACGTACGTTCGTGGGGCTTTTTATATGATCCAGCTCAATAAACAAGTTTTTTTCTTTTTCAATTACTCGAATAGTAGTATTTCCTGGCAACATATTCTCAGCAGAAACTTCAACTTGAATTTCACCTATCGAAGTAGGGCGCATGATAGTGTTGATACGACCCTCAGCGTTTGTTTTTCCTATATACTCGATCCCGCATCCATTCGCTCTAACAGTAGCATTTGAAACTGGGCGTTCTGTACCAATTTCAGTAACAAGAATGAAAACTTCATTATCCTCATTAACATAAAGAGTGGTGGGAGATATTTTGATTCCACCACCAGCTAGAGCATCAAAAAATAATAATTTTTCTAGTTTAAATTGATGGGGTGCCCATTCCTGTTCATTTTCAAAAATACAATCCATCCAGGCAATACGCATCCCAGCACCTGTAGGAGTAAAATGCATTGTAGCAGAAGTAACAGTTGTGCTATTTATTCTTTCAGAATTGAGTCGACCATAAATGGAATTTTGATGTTGAGCACCCTGTAAACTAATTATGCCTTCTTTGGAAAGATCAAGATCTCTGCTATCTGCAGGTTTGAGTTCAATTCTGAGATGATTTTCGATACTATAAACTAAATCATAATTGACAGAATCCAAATAATGTTTTGGAAGCTCAAATCCAGTTTTAGCATTATAGACTTTTATGGAAGGTTTTCCAGATCCTATCTGGGTTTTGGCTATAGCATCAAAATCCAAATAGAAAACAAAGTCGGGACGATACCTACGCTCAATATTTAAGGGTCCATCAGCAGACAAGGGAGGACCACCAGCTACATCGTGTTCCCCGTAAGGATTGCAACCAACTAGACCCCCGATAGTGGTTATATCATCAGAAAAAATGTAAAAGGTACATCTTCCAAGAGAATCAAAAGTAAGCGAATCTCGGTAATTTAATTTTCCATCTTCATTAATATCTGCAAAGAGATAGCCTTCATCGTGATCTTGATTATAAATCGAACCCAAGCCCCAACCAGTATATGGGGGGTTTAAATCAAATTGAGGCTGAGTTTCAAAAGTGCCATTTTCCCATTGAATGTTTGAAGTTACATAGTAAGTATAAAAATCAGTTTTATATGTTCTTTTTTGTTCGGTTATGTCAAATACATTAAATCCACCAATAGGATGAACTTCTTTGTTGAGTACATCAATTTTCCCATTAAGATTATAATCAATGCCTAATTGAAGGTAATACCTGCCCCCAAGATCCGACATAAAATCAACATAACTGGAATTTGATTGATAATAAGCTCGAACAAAAGTAGGTTTTCGAGTGAATTCAAAGTTGGCGGGACGTGTAGTAAAAGGAGTAAATCGGGCGTACTCTTTCAAACCACCACAAATGTTGACGTCCTTATCGGTTCCTTTAAGAGAAATACCTTGCGCATTGAAAGCAAAGGCAGTAATTTGATATAAACGATTATCAGCTGCAGTCAAAATAAAATCCGGATCACCCGGTACAGTAAAAACACGTTGGTCCGGATCTTCAGTATTGATGA
>CAZMFK010000076.1:0-7250 GCA_964565545.1 uncultured Caldisericota bacterium
CCTAATCCCTCCAAAAAAACAAACCCCAACCATGCCTCAATTGGAGGAAGGGAGAATAGAGCTAGTTATCGGAACTCACAGGATGTTTTCAAAAGATATCAAATTTAAAAATCTGGGTTTACTGATTATTGACGAAGAGCATAAATTTGGAGTCAAGCACAAGGAACAAATTAGAAAAATCAAAGAAAACGTAGATGTGCTTACTCTTTCAGCAACACCTATTCCACGGACTCTTTCTATGGCGATTAGCGGAATCAAAGAGATATCCAGAATTGATACTCCACCTGAAGGAAGAAAACCGGTTAAAACCTATGTTATGCCTTATGATGAAGATACAGTAAAAGAAGCTATCCGCTTTGAACTGGCTCGAAACGGTCAGGTTTATTATGTCCATAACCGCATTCAGGATATTCTAAAAGTACGGGACCATTTACAAAAAATGCTTCCTGATGTTAAAATTGGGGTTGCTCATGGGCAAATGCGAGGGGATCTAATCGATTCTGTAATAACGAATTTTTTAAAGGGGCAAGTGGATGTTTTGCTTTGTACCACCATCATTGAATCGGGTATTGATATCTCTACGGTAAATACTTTGATAGTTGATTCTTCAGAGTTTTTGGGTTTAGCGCAAATGTATCAACTTCGCGGTCGAGTTGGTCGATCTCATCGCAGAGCCTATGCGTATTTCTTTTATGAGCCCAATCGTGCCAGCCAGTTCAAAGCTGAAGCACGACTGGATGCTATTAGAGAATATGTCGAGTTGGGCTCAGGCTTAAAAATTGCTTTTAGAGATATGGAGATTCGTGGCGCAGGCAACTTCCTTGGACAGGAACAACATGGCCACATCCGTTCTGTTGGTTATCATATGTACATTCAATTGCTTAAAGAAGCTATTGAGGACTTACGTTATAAAAAAGGTTTAGGTCCTGAGCCTGTTGATTTGCCTGAGTTTCCATTGTCGGGCTATATACCTGAAAATTTTATGAAGGATGAAGGGGAGCGTTTGGCTGTTTATCAAGAGCTGGTGACTATTAAAAACAAAATGCTTCTTGAACAAACAGCACAAGAATTGAAGGATCAATATGGATCTTTCCCCGCTGAAATGAGTGAATTTATTCACAATCTTGAACTTAGAATTCGGGCTTATGAAAAAGGTCTGACTGCAGTCACTAATGAAGAGATTTTTCTTCATTTCAAATTTGATTTTCAACATCAACGTTTCAAAATGGATGCCAATAGTTTATCCAAACTTGTTGCTCGTTTTGGTAACTATATCCGCTTTAAGCAGGATTCTTTTATGATACGAAAAGGAAAGGATGATCTAATGGATATTATTGAAGGAGTATTGAAATGCCTTTGATTATGAATTGGATTGTAAAAGATTTTCTTGCTATTGGACCCTATCCTTGTCAGGAAGATATTCATTATTTATCAACAAAAGGTTTTCGAGCTATCATTCGTCTCACTGATGAAAACCAAAGCCATTATCAAATTCCTGAAAATTGGTTAGAATCGATTCACGTTCCTGTTGAAGATTTTGGCATCCCCAGTATTGAGCAAGTCAAAAAAGCTCTTAGACATTTGGCCTTTTACCGGATGACTGATGCCAGGACTTATATGCACTGCCGGGCAGGATATGGACGAGCAGGAACTATGGCAGCCATGTATCTTGTTTCCACTGGCTTGAGTTCAAAAAATGCAATTCATACTGTTCGTACGCTTAGACCAGGCACGATAGAAACAGAACAACAAGTAAATTGGATCTATAGTGCTCAGGATTGGATTCCAGCACTAATGGATATGCAGGATTTGCAATGGTTTATGGCTCGTAAAATGATTCAAATATTAAGAAAAAAATGTCCCTGGGATAAAGCGCAAACTCATGAAAGCCTTATTGAATCATTGATGGACGAGTCTTATGAAGTGGTTGAAGCCATAAGAAGTCATGATCAAAACCAATTGATGGAAGAACTGGGAGACTTAATGATACAGCCACTCATTCAATCTCAGATAGCTGAAGAACAAAGTATTTTTAACATTGATGATGCACTTCAGGTGATGTTGGAAAAATTAATACGTCGACATCCTCATGTTTTCAGTCAAGCAATTCAACATACTCCAAAAGAAGTGATCCACCAATGGGCAGAAATTAAACAAAAGGAGAATGAGCATTCCATCGAACTGCCTTCTCCAATTCGAGAAATCATGGAAATATCTCACGAGGCATCAAAAGATGGTTTTGAATGGGATACAGCAGAGGATGTATTGAATAAAGTATCGGAAGAAGTTCTAGAAACAAAAAAAGCCCTAATCCAGGGAGATCGTCGGACGGTAGAAAATGAATTGGGGGATTTAATCTTTGCAGTTTTTAATGCCATACGCTTCTTAAAAATGGATTTATTTAAAGTTATGGAAAGAGGGCGAAGAAAGTTTGAAATACGATATCGAACAGCTCGAAAAATGATGCAAAAAGACGAAAAAGAACCAAAAGACCTTAACTCAAAAGAGCTGGATCAATATTGGAAAAGAGCTAAAGAATTTATTTCTCAGTTTTGAATTGCATTCTTAACACGTATACATGGCGATTTTTCATTAATTTGTCCCAGGCAAGCGGATCGGATTCAAAAACAGAATCTTCCAACGATTCAATAGAAGAAGGGTGTCGAACAAGAATAAAGATAGCCATAGCTTGATTCAAAACTATGGTCTGTTCCGGGGATACTTTCCATTCCGTAAAGCCTTCTTCTTTGGATAAGCTTATGTTACGGCTGTTTCGGTGCTGGGAAGTTATGGAAAGTGTCCAAAGCTCATCCGAAAATCCTGGTATAGAGGTGATTTGCGTTAGAAGAAGCTTCGAGTTCCGAGGCCGGTTTTTTAAGCTGAAACCTCCGCTAAACTGTTTTTCTTTATATTTTCCATTTTCGTAATAATCTACCCAAAAATCTGCCCATTGAATGTCTTTTGCTAGTTCCATCCGAAATGCTGCATGACGTGATATGCCTACATCTTGAAGAAGCAAAGATTCAGATTTGAGAAGATTAATCGGCACGATTCGATTGCTTTGGGGTTGCCTGGAGCATTGAATATTTAGCAGAATAAAAAGACACGATAAAAAAACAAACATTGAGTTTCGGTTAAGAATAAAATATTTCATTCTATTTCTCCTTTCAATCCCTTAATTGGATTTTAATACTAATATCTATTGAAGCAATAAATTTGGAGGCAATCTCATATATAACAGTAGTTTTAATGGGACATTTGCTACGTCCCTATGACCCGGGTGAATTTTGTGGATGCATGGTTTATCCTCCTGGTTTTTCCTGTTATAATTAAAATTTAGCTTGAATAGCAAGGAGTTTTCGATGAAAAAATGGTTAATATACTTGTTGCCATTGTTATTAATCTTTAGCTCAGTGGCATCATTTTACTATACCCATTTGCGGATGAATCAACTTATTTCCATTTCGAGGCAAATGCCTTTGCCTGCTGAGACTGATCTTACTCTTCGAGAGGAAATATTCAATCGTCCAGCTGCAGTAGATCCTTTATTCTCCAGGGTTTCTCTTATACTATTCAATGGCATCACCGAATCCATGCTGGAACAGTTAAATGAAGCTATAAAAAATAATGAGCAAGCTGTTTTGAATGTTGCATCTTCAAAAATTTGCTGGGAACCTATCGGCGATGTTCATTTTAACTATCAGGTACTTTTATCCGGGCTTAGTCCTTTGCGATCAGATGATTTTCTAAAAATTGCTTCCAGAGAATCTGACTCTTTGGCTCAGGTAGTTCAAGACTACGAAGGATTGGTATATGTTACAGAATCTCTGACCGAAGTTTATTTTCCAAGCGAAACCTGGAAGGAAAGCACTCTCTCTGTGTTGAATATTGACGAAATATCCTGGAAGGATGGCACAATATCTGAAGAAGAATGGATTTCAGAGCTTACTCAATTTGTTTTAATGCAACCCCCCGGCACCTTAATTGCGATTACTTCTCTCATACCAAGCCCAGAAGGCATTTTATCATGGAAGCTTGAAACTCATTTTACATCTCCCTTGTATATCTTTGCCCAAGCTAATGATGAACCTGATTCTTCCAAAGAGAACTCCGAATCAACCGAAGCAATCGGAGCGGAAATCCAATCTGGAAAGCTAGATTTGATTGATCCCTCCAGGCTAACTGCTACATTAGCTTATGCTTTGGGGCTTCCATCCCCAACAGGATGCATGAGTTTGCCCATTTATGAGCTATTTCTTTTAAATGAGGAAGAGCATATGAGGAGCATGATTTTTGGTGCTCAGACTTATCTCGGCAATGCTTTGTATGCTCTTACTGACTTAGGGATAGACGAAACCATCACTTCGGGATATTTTTTTCAATACACTGAGCTGTTAGATTACGCTAAAAACACATCCATTGTTGAAATGCAAAGAGCTTTAAACCAAATGGAAGAAGATTATCGTGATTTTTTAAAAAACATAAAAGCAAATGCAAATATATTGCCCATGATTTTTGGAATTCTACTCATGGCCTTGCTTATCATTGTTTGGCTTCTATTTCTTCCGTATTTTTATCGGGCATATTTCTTTGGCATTGCTTGGATTCTGATGTATTTAGTTTCCTTTTATTTTATCTTTCAATATTTCCTTCAATTGCCTGCTTTGCCTGAACTGACTACCCGCTGGGTGCTCAGTGGGTATATTTGGCCTCTCCTGGTTGTTGCTCTTTTGATGGGATTGATCATCACCTTCATTGATGGGTTTGTATTCAACAAATCTTTAAAAGAAGTAATAAAGGATCTTCAAGCTGCTTCAGGAACTTTGTTTGTCTTTTTAGTAATAGAAACTATCTTTTTCTCTTTAAGGGAAGGATTTTTGTTAGGTAAAATCATGCCTGGTTTTTTCTTTGAAGCCCTTCTTTTGCGTAATCTTACCCATCTTGGGTTTTTGCCTTTGGTTTTGGCCTTGATGACAATGATTGCTGTTGGGATATATGGGATATCTGTCCATATGGCTAAGAATAAGAAATAAAAGGAGGTTGACATGTTAAAGCGTCTGATTTGTGCAGTTGTTACCTTGCTAATCCTTGCTGCATGGTCAGAAATTGTCCCATTGAATCCAACTTTTGCTCGGGACCTTAGCATTTCCCTTCGTACCGATCCTGATCGTTTTGTTTTAGAAGATTCATTTCTTCATGCCTATGTAATTACCAATGAGCCATCCTGGTTGACTATTGAATTGCATATGGGCCAGCAAGAAATCCTATGGAAGGATCATGTTGAAACCACAGCACTTCTCGAAAAACATTTGCAGATACCCGTTGTCTATCCTTTAAACGAAGACTTCATAATAAAGATTCATGCGGTATCAATGATTTCATATTCAGTTAGCGGTGTTGAACAAAGCTTTGTTATTCAAAAAAAAGTACGTGGCAATTTAACACTGCAGGGAAGAGTGTTAGAGTGCTCCCCCTTTCATAAAATAGGTCTTGAAGGGGCTATGGTTGAAATCATAAGTGGACCATCTTTTGGGCGCGAAATGACCGAAGATGAAGGATATTTTACATTCAACCAGCTTCCAGCTGGACCTTACAAGCTTCGTTTTACTCATCCCTGTGCTTCTCAGCCACTGGAAAAAGTTATCTTTTTGGATGAAAAAACTTCTTTTCAAGAGCTGTGCTTGCAGACTTATCGCATTCCGGACATGGACTTATGGCTTAACAAACCATCCGGAAGTGTATTTGAAGTTGGAGAGACCATGACTTTGCATATGCGATCCTCTGTTGCCATGAAAGCTGATTTAATGATTACTGATTTTAGGGAAACCCGTCCTTTATTCAAAGGCATACAGCTACGGGAAGATGAAATTCAGCGAATTTTTTGGAAACCTACTTTGTCCCAACGATTGGGAAAGATTGAGTTATCCCTGGTTCCAGCAGAACAAAACTTATGTGGCGAGGCAAGATATCAATTCCAATTAATTTCCAATTTTCAAAGTGGAGTTATCCGCGGTAGAGTTCGTTTAGGGGGAAAACCCATACCTGATGCTGAAGTATATTTACCTCTTCAGTCCAATGAACCGGTTTGGACAGACGAAAGAGGTTATTTTGAAATTCCTGATGTACTTCCTGGGATTCATGTAGTCAGAGTCCGTACTTCTGATGAGATGTATGCTGACCGACATGGGGTCGAAGTATCCAAAGGTCGTTTGTCTGACCTTATAGAAATTGATTTGCCCAATGAAGAAATTACTTTTACGCTGAATCCACCGGAAATTCATGCCACTACTCATGAGCGAAGAGAAAAACGCATTCCTTTGACAATCTCTTTGTCGCAGGGAACTATTGACCATGTTCGGATACAGATTTTGGAGGGGCCTTCGGAACTCTCAGTTTTTCCAAACACACTCCCCTCCCTGCTAAAAGAAAAGCGACGAGTTTGGTTGGTAGTCTCTGAAAGCTGTCCGATTGGCAATTATCCTATCAAGCTTCGAGTAGGAAATGAGCTTCATTCAGTGGAATGGACTGGAATGATCCAGGTTACAGGATTGTCTCGGGGAACATTTGATGGAGTTATCCTTCCAATGCAAAAAATATCCATTCAGGGTGAAACAGCAGAATTTGTTTTCCAGGGAGAAAAGTTCACCAATTTTGATGGACTTGTCAGTTTGGAGCCAGTTTCGCTTCCTCCCTATACAGAATGTATTACTGAAGATCCTCAGCGCGTACCCTCTCCTATTGGCTTCAAAATCAGAACCAGCATGAATACTCCTCCAGGTCAGTATACTTTATGGATTAAAGCTAGTGGGGATGGTTTAAGTTCATGGCATTCAGCTCAATTTGAGGTTTTAAAAGCAGGAGGAACACTAGCAAGTGTTCCTGAAAAGATTTGGAACCCAATTTTATCTTCGGGTCAAAGACTAAATTCTGCCATATCCCTTTGGAGTCCCAAGGGGGAAACACGACATGTTCGTTTGCAGTTAGCTTTTGGTCCTTCGTGGCTAAGGTTTGAAAATCGCAACATCGGAACCGTTGGCGAAGAGCCTGTGGAAGTTCCAATCATCATACAGCCTTCAGCCCAAGTCATGCCTGGTGGATACCCGTATGCTATCAATTTGATATATGGTGAACGTAGTGAGGGATTCTTCAAACTTGAAGGGCAAATTTATATACTTGAAAACCAGTTGGATATCCCTAATAATTTGAGAGCCAGGCATATTCGCGAGGAAAACCATGTATTGCTTACCTGG
>CAZMFK010000077.1:0-7231 GCA_964565545.1 uncultured Caldisericota bacterium
ATTAATCATATCCTTGAAGCAGGTTCTCCTAAAATACAGTTAACCGCAGAAAAAAAGAACTTAAGTGTTTTTTTTGAAAAATCCGGGAAAGATTATTCTGTATTACTGCATCATCCCGAAATACTTCCTTCCATTCGAGCGGTGTTGATTGATTTTGTTAATGCTTCGCTATCTGGATCTACTGTTGAAATAGGTTTTGACCCTTTATATTCAGCCAACCTTTTAAGGATTTACTCAAAAAACCTTACCCACCGGGTAGACCGAAACCTACTGCAACATTTTCTTGACGAAGCATATGACGTAGTCAATATATTAAATGATGCAGAATCTCGGTTTGAACTTTTTTCTGACTCTCTTTTTACAGGGATTCAGTTTTATTTACCTCGCCTGGATTAGTCATTATTAGTTTTTTTTTGAAGTCGATAATTAACCAACCACAACAAAAGACCTGACAGAAATAGTAGTATTAAAAAATAAGCTTTTATGGGAGAAACGGGCGACTTTGGAAGGGGATGCCCAACTATATGATAAACCACTTCATTCAGGTGTATGTCGGTATCTCCTCCATGCAAAGGACAAATCTTGTAGTAAACTCCAGTGATACCTAGATAATCTCCTCTAATTCCATGCCTTCCTAAAAATGAGAAATTGTCAACTACTGCATGACTTGTCCAGATACCAATCATCAAGCCATCTTTGTCTTTCAGGTGAAACCAGGCTCCATCTTTTCTGCGCAATACCTGTCCTACTATTTCGCCCTCGATATAAATGACTTGCTGATCATATATCTCCGGGCGGCTTAAAAGCTCATGAATTGATACAGATGTTTTGGCTGATTCGGGGCTTTCCATGGCATAAATAGGCGATAAACTCATTAGCCCTGTTAAAAAAAGCAATAAAAAAGCAGTAGTTAATAAAGGTATATGTTTCATCGCTTGAGTTGAAAAATGGAACGGAAAACAAAAAAGAGGAAAACAAAAATGGAGGTAAATTCCAAACGCCCCAGCCACATATTTAGAATATATACTACTTTAAGGCTATTAGGCATGCTTGCCTGAGTAATTCCACAGCTCAAGCCGACATTTGCGCCAGCTGAAATTGATTCAAAGAGCGAAGGTATAAAGCCAAAACCATTTATCATCCCAGCAATAGCTCCTCCCAGGTGCATGAGAACAAACAACAAAATAATTATCAGTGCAGATTTTACGAGTTTTTCCTCGATGATGCGGTCTCCAAAATGGTGAATTTTCTCTATCAGCACAGCTTTTTGGGGATAGAAAAAACGGCGAATCTCAAACAGGATACTCTTAAAAAACAATGCGATTCGTATGCCTTTTAATCCTCCAGCAGTAGATCCTGAAGCACCTCCCAAAACCATCGCCAGCATTACCGCTAACAATGACAGATCACCCCATTGGTTTAGAAATTGAGTTGTGTAAATGGTCATTTGCCCAGTGCTCGTATGACCAGAAAGAAGAATAAAAAAACCTTTTCGAAACAAAGCTGCAGGCTGAGAATAATTACCACTTCGAACCAAACCCAAAGATAGCAATAAAAGGCAGAAAAATAGCGTAGCCAGGAAAGATTTGATTTCAATATCTTTGAAAAGCTCTTTTTTATCCTTAAACCAGATATAGAAATGCAAACCGAAATTCATGGATCCCAGGATAAAAAAAAGCATACAAACAGCTTCGAAAAGAGGAAAATGGTAATACAGTGTGTTGATGCTTTGGGGAGCAAATCCACCTGTGCTCCAGGAGGACATAAACATGCACACTCCATGAAATAATGACCAGAAAGAAGAAAGTCCAGCCATTTTTCCAATTACCCAAAAAAGAGCCGTGCCAATACCAAGATAAATGAAACTGATCATCCAGATGGCTTTGCCTGTTTCTTTTACGCTGGGAATCAATCGATCTTCTTTTCCCTCGCCTACCAGAGCTTTAAAGCCAACTCCCAAAGGAGGAAGGAAGATTAATGCAATCACAATAATGCCCTGACCTCCAATGAAAGTCAGTATATGACGCCATAAATTCAGGCTCAATGGCAAATGATCCATTTGTTGAATGATGCTTAATCCTGTCGTGGTTAGTCCACTCATAGCATCAAAACAAGCATCAAGGTAAGAATTGAAGTGTCCGCTCAGATAATAAGGCAGGGCAATTACTAAGGTTGCCAGAAGCCAGGTGAGAGCTGTGACGCACAAGCCATGAAGCCAGCTTGCATCTCTTTCAGGTTGAAACAGCAAGCGGAACAACAAACCCAGGATGAAAAGCGAGAGAAAACCAAAAGAAAAATCTACAGCAGTGTTAAATTCTTTAAGAATTACTGCAGCCACTACAGGTATCAATAGAGTAAAGCTAAGGAAAAACAGGCAAACGCCAGTATAATGAAAGACTGTTTTCCAATCTTCCCAAAGAATACTTTTCATGAATAAGTATTATAAAGAAAGGCTGAAAACATATGCAAGCAATAATTGAGCCAAAAGCAAAAAAATTCCAAAACCAATTTCCATTAAAATCCCAAAGACAAAGTTTTTAATCGGTCGTGACATTCTTTTCCGCCTCTTTGTTATCTGGTATTTCCATAGGTCCGATAATCAGGTTTTTCACTTCTTGTAACAGGTCTTTCCTTAAAACAAAAAATAAAACATCGTTTTCTTCTAATGTGGTTTCGCCATATGGAATGATAATTTCATCCTGGCGAACAAGGGATATAGCTAATGCGCCTTTGGGCAGGCGTATCTGAGAAAAGCTTTTTTTTAGGGAGGGAGATTGACCAGGAACAATCAGTCTTATAATATCAAATTTGCTTTTTCGATGTAAAAAAGTAGGTACTACAAAAGGAAAGCCACAATCCCTACAATGGATCGTTTCGTGAATGATTTTCGATATGATATGGGTAGTCGTAAAAACAAAATCAATACCCAATTTTTTAAAAATGCTTTCATTGCGAGAGTCATTTACCCTTGCCAGGCAAATTCTGACTTTAAATGAAATTTTGGCCAATTGGCATACGACAAAATTAACTTCGTCATTGCCAGTAACAGCAACTACAAAATCAGCGTTCCGAGCTCCGGCTGATTCAAGAACGGTATAATCCGCCCCATCCCCATGAATAACAAGGATATTAAATTTGGATGCAATATCCTCGCATTTATCATGATCTTTTTCGATCAGGGCAACGGAAAAGCCATCCTCAATCAATTCCTGAACCAGGGTTCTTCCAACTTTTCCTCCGCCAACAATGACTACATACATGGGACTTATTTCTCTCCATTGTTTTTGCGCGCAAAGGTCTTAACAGATTTATGCATCGAACTAAGTACAACTGCGGTGACAATGCGGTCGCCTTTAAGTAATATTTCTTCCTGTGAAGGCAGGTAGCTTTTACCCTTGCGGATGACGGCAACCACTCTTAATTGCCCATCTTTTTCAATATCCCGTATAGTTTCCTGTTTGCCTATGGGCTCATAGGCATGTTCAAAAAACTCAATTTCATTTTCACCAAGATAGAGATGAGCCAGGTTTTCTCCCATGACAAATCGGCTATAAACCTGTTCTGCTCCAATCATAGTTGGAGTTACTATTTCCAGGCCCAGAGCACGAAAAGTTTTTTCTCTTGAAGGATCATAAACTCTAGTGATAGCACGTTTTACATTAAAAATGTTTTTAGCTACTGCGGAAGAAAGAATATTTACATTGTCGTTATCGGTTAAGGCTGCAAAAACATCAGCATCCTGTATTCCTGCTTTTGTAAGGACTTCTTCATCAAAACCAATGCCGGTAATCGTTAAGCCATCAAATTCTGCAGGCAAGTGCTGGAAAGCACCGGGATCCATATCAATAATGGAGACAGTATGACCATCTCGACTAAGCATGGTGGCTACTCTTGAGCCAACCAGACCACATCCGACAATAACAGCATACATTTTTAACTACCTTTCACTAAATATCGTAAAATTGAATTGTAATATTCGCGCAAATAAAGTCAAATAGGCGTGAACCTCTCTGCTGAAACAATGTATTTGACTTAAATGCAAAAAAGTAATTAGGAGGCAACGATAATGAAAAAGCATTGGAAGACGAGTTTAGCTCTGGTATTGGGAGTAATGTTACTGCTGGGAGGATTTGCCCGTTGGGGACTTGCAAATGATGAAGCAGAAGAAAAAGATAATCCTGTCGAAATCAAGCGAGAAGTATTTGTAAATGGCTCAGCTTCTATAAAAGTTGAACCTGATCAGGCTTATCTCCAGCTGGGAATTGTAACAGAAGATCCTTCTGCTGAAGTATCTCAGGAAAAAAATGCTGTTATATCTGCTCAGATAGTTTTAGCTCTGGAGGAGTTGGGCATTGAACCAAAGAATATTCGAACTGTGCAGTATCATATTCAACCCATGTATAAATATGTTGAAAATCGTCAACCCGAACTCATTGGCTATCAGACCAACCAACAGTTGAGCATTACGATTGATGATCTGTCCATCCTTGGCTTATGTCTGGATAAAGCAGTCAAAGCAGGAGCAAACCGGGTTAATCAAATCAGCTTTGGCATAGCTGATCCGGGAGAGTATCAGTTAAAAGCTTTAGAAGATGCTGTCAAAGATGCCCGAAAGAAAGCTGAAATTGCTCTGGGAGCTGAAGAAGAAGAAGTTCTGCAATTAACGCAATTATCAATTATTGGTGGATTGGAAGCCCCCTCTGCGCCCCCCTACAAAAGAGATGCCCTGGGAGGAGCTGAATCAGGCGTTCCTCAATTAATGCCGGGACAAACGGATATCACGGTTACGGTACAGGCAGTGTTTTCATTCTGAAAACTTCATTGGAACTTCACTCCTTTTAGTTTATACTGATAGAAAAAAATAGGGAGTGAGTCCTATGATAGCAATAATTGACTTTGGATCACAAACAACCCAGTTGATCGCTCGAAAAGTGCGAGAGCTTGGGGTTTATGCGGAGATTTTTCCTTTCCATATAGATCCTGAAGCTTTGACTCACGTCCAGGGTATTATCCTTTCAGGCGGACCCCAGTCGGCTTCGGGCGATCAGCACCCCGCTATGAATGAAGCTATTTGGACTCTCCCTATTCCGATATTGGGGATTTGTTATGGATTTCAATCCATGGCTCATCATTATGGAGCCAGAATTAGCCAAAAAAAGCGAGAATATGGCAAAACAAGCCTGCAAGCTTTGCAGCATTCGCCTCTTTTTGAGGGTATTCCTTCGGCTACGATTGTGTGGATGAGCCATGAAGATAGTGTTGATGAGATTCCAAAAGGATTTGATCTTATTGCTTCTACGGATGCTGTCCCCATTGCTGGCTTGCAATCAGTTCCATTGCACCGTTATGGAGTTCAGTTTCATCCTGAAGTTTATCATACCGAGCATGGAAGCACTCTGCTAAAAAATTTTGTTTGTAGAGTTGTAAAAGCCAAACAAGATTGGAATCTGAGTGATTTTATTTCCGACGAGATTGAACGAATTCGTCAGCAAGTAGGATCAAATGAAGTAGTTGCAGGGATTAGTGGGGGCATAGATTCAACTGTTGCTGCTGTATTGGCTCATCAAGCTATTGGTTCTCAACTTCACTGTTTTTTTGTGGATCATGGCTTGCTTCGGAAAAATGAGCGGAATGAAGTCAGTTCCATGCTATCTGGATTAGGTATTCAAGTCAGGGTTTTAGACCAGCAGGAAGAATTTCTTTATGCTTTAAGAGGAATCGAAGACCCAGAACAAAAACGCAAAATCATTGGCAGGAAATTTATTGAGATCTTTGAAACACAGGCAAGCGAAATTAAGGCAAAATTCCTTTTACAGGGCACTTTGTACCCCGATGTCATTGAAAGCTCTGGGGGCGTATCCGGGCTTGCTGCAAAGATTAAAAGTCATCATAATGTAGGGGGTCTTCCTGAACTCATGAAGCTTGAATTGCTTGAGCCTTTGAAAACCCTGTTTAAAGATGAAGTTAGGGTGATTGGAAGAAAATTAGGGCTTTCAGATGAGTTTATCAACAGGCATCCTTTTCCTGGTCCCGGTCTTGGAATTCGAATTATTGGTGCAGTAGATCAACAAAAAGTATCAGTATTACAGGAAGCAGATGCAATTCTCCGTGAGGAAATTAAAAAATATGATACTCACCACCAGGTATGGCAGGGCTTTGTAGTTTTGTTGCCCATTCGAAGCGTTGGTGTTATGGGAGATCAGCGAACCTATCAATGGGTAGCAGCGCTACGTTTGGTGGAATCAGTTGACGGCATGACTGCCCAATGGCATAACCTACCCTACGAAATTCTTGAAAAAATAAGTAACCGCATAACCAATGAGATTAAAGAGATCAATCGGGTGGTATATGATATTACTTCCAAGCCTCCAGGAACTATTGAATGGGAATAAATTCAAATGAATTTTAAAAAAGCTTTCCAAATAGGGCAAGAAGCTGACTCTTTGCTGCAACAAACACGTTTTCTGGATTCGATTAGCATTTTTCAAAAGGCTTACCAGCTTTATCCTCAGCATGACTGGTATGCATTATATATTGGCGATATCTATGCCTATTATCTCAACAATATTGAAAAAGCCCTTGAGTGGTACGAAAAACCATTAATTGAAGGAAAAAACCGATTAACAACTGACACTCTGTCTCCTTTGCGGTATCTGCTAAAACGTGTGGCTCATCAATATTATCTTAAGCAAGAATGGGAAAAGGCTGTTTGTTATTATGAATGGTTTATCTCTTTTCAACCCTCCAATTTTCATGATGGAGAGTTTATTCGTTATGCGGAAGCATTAAGGGCGATGGGCAAGCTGGATCAGGCAAAAGATGTTCTTGCCCTTGGTATTAAGCATTCCCGAAGCCGTCAACTGAGAAAAGCATGGAATCAATATTCGACTGATCCCATGGATGTGCCTCCCATGGAACCGATTCGCAATGGTTTTTTGAGAATTCCTGTTAAAACAGATATCATTATGCCTGGGGATTCGATCTCAGATATGGTGGACTTATACACGAAAAAGCAGCGAAAAAAAGGTGACATCCTGACGATTGCATCTTGCGTAGTAGCTGTAGCTGAAAGGCGAATCTATTCTGTTGATAGTATTTATCCCTCTGTTTTGGCGAAAACTTTATCCAAATTTGTGCATGACGACCAATTTCCATTTGGAGGCAATGCTCCATTATGCAATCCTCTTTCCATGCAGGCAGCTATCCAGGAATGCGGTACTTTTAGGATTCT
>CAZMFK010000078.1:0-6969 GCA_964565545.1 uncultured Caldisericota bacterium
CTTCATTTTTTGATGGTGACTGGGTTGGGCATGGTGATGGGTTATCTTTGGCTGAAAACCCGAAGCGTGCTTTTAGCTGGATTTATGCATGGGGTATTTAATGGTCATGCTTATGGGGTCTGGTCTATGATTTTTGTGAGTCAAAACAAAGTGTGGGTAGGTGCTGGCAGTATTGTGGGAGCTTTTTTGTGGGTCTTGGCAGGACTTTTGGCCTTGCAGTTAATACGACGAGATATGAAAAGGAGTGAAAATGAATATGAATGAAGAAAGAAAGATGGAAGCGCATCGCTATTTTGCAGCGGATTGCTTTAACCGGATTTGGGAAATTTTAGATAAGGTGGACAGGGATCCAGGAGATATTGAAAAAATGATACATTTGGCCCATGCTTCTTTTTGGCATTGGACGCAAATAAGTGACGCTACAGCCACGAATCTGTCGGTGGGGTACTGGATGCTGTCTAGAGTATATGTCATGGCTATGGACGATATGAATGCCCTGATTTATGCGAATAAATGTCTGGATGTGACGATTGAAAATGATTTGGAACCGTTTAGTCTGGCTTATGGGTATGAAGCTTTTTCCAGAGCTTTGAAAATAGCTGGAGACATTGAAAAATCTGAAGAATACAGAATAAAGGGGATAAAAACCGCTGAGTTGATTTTGGATCTTGAAAGCAAAAATATGGTGTTGGCGGATTTGGAAAACATAGTAGAGGAGAGTAATGAAATTACTGAATGAACATAGTCTGGCCCTAACACTAAATAATCTTTTCCATTCCAGGCTTTTTTCTATTGCAATTTCATCCCAGGAGCAGGAGGAAATAGCTCAATGGATGGTGCAACGGGTGGGATTGCGGGGTTCATATTTTGGTCTGGTTGCTCCGACGGATCAGGATTTTCAGGAGGATGTCTATCTGTTTACTGGAGAAAAATTGAGCTCAAGAGCTTCGAAGGCACACATTCTTGGAGAAGACGCGCTATCTTTTCTTCATTCTTTAAAGCTGAGGGATTCCTCGATGAATTCGGTAATTGAATATGTGCGGGAGATGTGGCAGAAGAAAATAATGGAAGATGAAAAGGTCCAGGGCTCACCTATGGGATTCTTTTGTTGCGGAAAATGTACCAATGCTTATTGGAGAGGTCTTTTGGCAGGCACTTTGGAAAAACGGGAAGAGCGTTTGGAAAAAGGGATGGAGATACTACGATCTTTGCGAGATGGCAAGGGCAGATGGCGAAGGTTTCCTTTTTATAATACGTTGTGGGTGCTGGAATCCATGCCTGGTCCTCTGGCAAAAGAAGAGCTTGAATATGCTCGAAGTGGATTGGAGCGTATTGCACGTCGTATTATAAAGGAGGGCCTTTCTAAGGAAGGACTTTTTGAAAAACGGCGAAGAGCTATAATAGAAATAGTTTTGGGACATAAGTAGTTTTTTTTGGTAAAAAAAATATTGCTGTAAAAAAACTTGAACTTTATATCTTTTATGTTAGTATCTTTTGTCGTTATCATTTCTGTTCTGTTGGTTCTGTTCTTGAGACACTCCAACATGATGGTTCTGGTGATAAATTAAATGTTGGAGGCAACATAATGAATATTTTTGTAGGAAACTTGTCTTTTGAAACCACGAACGAAACTTTGCGTGCTGAGTTTGAAGCTTATGGTGAAATCACCTCTGTCAACATTCTCAAAGACCGTATGACCAATCGTTCTCGCGGTTTTGGTTTTGTGGAAATGGCCAACCAGGAAGAAGCTGTCAAAGCTATCGAAGCTATGAATGGCAAAAACATTGATGGTCGCACTATCAATGCTGCTGAAGCCAGACCCCGCGAAGAAAGATCAAACGATCGCTCTCGCGGTTCTTTCCAAAGAAATCGCGTTTGGTAATAATTTTTTAATTGTTTTAACCAATCTGAGCCGGGCCTTGTGCCCGGCTTTTTTAATTTATAACGTAAAAAACTTTTAGGATATTACAAATGTTTTAATGGGCCAATCAAAGCGTCCCTTTGGCCCAGGTCCCTAAGGTCCGTGGTTAAAGTATAAAGTCATCATTTTTAAAAACTTGACAAATTAATTAAATTATGCAAGATATAAAGAAATACTCTGTGCAAAGGATGGACCTATGCAAAAGGGTGCTCTGTCTGGAATCAGAAAACCGGAGAAGGGTATTTTGCGTCTTCTTGTCATCATCATATTGCTTATCGGTCTTACTTTAAGCACTTTGCTCTTTTTCTTTGTTCGACATCAGCAAATTAGTCGTATTCAGAACTATTTTATCAAAGACAGCAATGAAAAGCTCTTTCAGGTTAATCAAGCCCTGGATAGATTTATCCAGGAAGTCGACCTGCTGAAGATTTTTTTTAGTTCATCTAACTTGGAAGTTTCTCAAGATTTTATCGCCGCATCTCAACAAATACTGCAACATGACCTTTATCGTTCCATTAGCTGGATTAGATGTGACAAACAACTATCCTGCCAGCGCGTCTACCAAATCGATAAGAGTGGTTTGGGCCAACAAATGGCTTTAAGCTTTGATATGGAAGCTATGCAAGAAGCGTGCAATAAAGCGCAAGCTACCATTTCGCACCCGTTTAAGCTTGATGTAGAGGATACCCAATACTATGTCCAATTGTATGTGCCGGTTTATCGCCATGAAGCTCAGATAGAGGATTTAAATAATGATAATTTATTGGGTTTTATCAGCACGGTGGTTAGGCTTTCAGATTTTTTCGATCAGGCAGTGCTGCAAAGTTATCCGGATAGTGTATCAGTAGAAATTTTTGAACAAGGGGAAGCAGAAGAAAAAATAGTGTATCATCCGCATCAGGAGGATATCTATGTCAAGCCTGGTTTTTACGCATCCACGCTTAAATTATCAGGCTTTATCACTTTTGCCAACCTACCCTTTTCAGCAGAAGTATTGCCTGTAGTGAATTATTATCGTCTGGATTTCTGGCTTTATCCTTTTATTCTGTTTATTCTTGCATTTCTCCTTGCAGTTATTTTTATTTTTTGCATTTTCAGAATTTTTTCTCTGAAGGAAACTACTGAGCTTTTACTCCAGCGTCGAACCCACCTGCTTCATTCCAATCATGAGTTGTATCGGTGTGCCCTTAATTCTATTGGAGATGCAGTTTTGTCGGTGGATCCCGAGGGGAAGATAACAGGCATAAACCCAGTAGCTGAAAAAATCATCGGTTGGAAGGAAAGGGAAGTTGTAGGTCGCCATTATTACCAGGTTCTGCATTTAATTGATTCACTAACAGGTCAGTTAGCGCAGAATCCGATAAGTCATGCGCTTGAGTTTAAAAAAATAACGCACACCTCCTCTGGCATAACTTTGATCAATCGTAGGGGCGAATCTGTGTACATCTCTGACAGCGGATCTCCCATTTTGGATCATAGGGGCAATCTGTTAGGCGCTATTATGGTTTTTAGGGACATAGGCACTGAGTATGAGCATAGTCAGGATTTAAAACAAAGTGAAGAAATGTTTAAAGCAATCGCACATCATGCTATGGATGCTATTATCCTGATTAACCAGGCAGGGAAGATTATTTTCTGGAATGAAGCTGCAGAGCGGATGTTTCAAAATGATCCTTCTGAAGTAATGTACCGCGACGTACACCAGATGATTGCGCCAATTCGGTACCATGAACAGGCTTGGTCGGGATTCCAGCAATACCAGAAAAGTGGTCAGGGCTGTATTGTGGATCAGATTAGCGAAATGGAAGGGATAAAAAAGGATGGATCTGTCTTTCCTCTGGAGCTAAGAATCACTCCTGTTATGATCAAAGGAGAGCGGCATACGGTAGGGATTATCCGGGATATCTCGGAACAAAAGGCTGCCCGTGAAGCGATTCAGAAAAAGAATTATGAACTGCAGGAGCTTAATGAAAGAAAGAACGAACTCCTGGATCTTACTACCCACGATATTCGCAATCCTTTATCTGTTATTAAGGGATACGCAGATCTTTTGTTAGAGGGATCAGAGAAGAAGCTAAGCAGAGAACAGGCTAAAATGATCGAGAAAATCCAGTCTTCAGCAAGTTTTGTGACCAAGCTTCTCAACGATTTGCTGGATTTTTCAGCTATGGAGAGCGGTAAGATTGAAATGATCAAGAAAACCCAGAATTTTACTGAGTTTGTAGAGCATATAACGCAAAACATGGAAATGCTTGCTTATGAGAAAAAGATTAGCATAGTCTGCGATCTTGATTTTGATTTGCCTGAATTTCCTTTTGATCAGAGTCGGGTTGAACAAGTTATGCAAAACTTAATCTCCAATGCGATTAAATTTTCTTTGCCGGATACTGAAATTCATGTTTCAGCGAAGCTTAAGGACAATAAAGTTTTTGTGAGTATATGCGATCAAGGTTTAGGTATCCCTGAAGAAGAGATTGAGAAACTTTTCAGGCCCTTTCAGAAAACTTCTGTAAAACCGACTGCCGGGGAAAAAAGTACTGGCTTGGGGCTCGTAATTGCTCAGAGCATTATTCATGCTCATGGGGGCGAGATTTGGGTAGAAAGCAAAGTTGGTCTTGGGTCAACCTTCACCTTCACCCTCCCCCTCTGGTCCACGGGGACGCTTTAATTGGCCCATTAAAACATATGAAAATGTTGGCATGATTCCTAATCTGGATTATACTTATACTCTGTCTTAATTAACTAAATTTGTTTTAATCTAAGGAGAATAAAATGCAGTATCGGAAATTAAGTCATCATATGCCTCCGGTTTCTGTCCTGGGTTTTGGTTGTATGAGGTTTTATCGTAGTGATGGAAGTCTTGACCTAATGAGCAGGATAAAGCCCGTGGATATTAATTTGGCTGGTCGACTTATGGATGCTGCTCTGGATTGTGGCGTCAACTATTATGATACCGCTTATACTTATCTGGGTGGGATGAGTGAAGTGCTGTTGGGAGATCATTTTAAGGGTGAAAAACGCCATCAAGTTTTTTTTGCAACTAAGCTACCTGTTTGGAAAGCTGAAATAAGTGAAGATTTTGACACCTATATTGAAGAACAGCTTCGACGCTTGCAAACTGATTATATCGATTATTACCTGGTGCACAGTTTAACGGGAAAAACATGGAATAAAGCGATGGAATTGGATATTCTCCGTTTTCTTGATCGGATAAAAACATCAGGCAAAGTCAGATCAGTGGGATTTTCGTTCCATGATCTCTACCGGGCATTTGAACCTATTCTTTACTCTTATTCATGGGATTTTTGTCAGATTCAACTAAATTATCTAGATACCCAGTATCAAGCTGGACTAAAAGGCATGGAAAAGGCAAAAGAAAAAGGGATGGGCGTGATATCCATGGAACCTTTGTTGGGAGGTAAACTAGCCACTCAACTCCCCAGTGAAGCACAAGAGATTATTGACCAGAGTAGTCCTAGTAGAAGCCCTACTGAGTGGGCTTTACGCTGGGTGTGGAATTTTCCTGAGATAGCTTTGCTTTTGAGCGGAATGAATCGCATGGAGCAAGTGGAGGAAAATTGCCGAATAGCCCATGAAGCTTTGCCTAATTCGATGAACGAAAAAGAGTTGGAGATAATTGAGAAAGTAAGGACTGTTTTCGAACAGCGGATAAAAGTACACTGTGCTTCATGTGCATATTGTATGCCATGCCCCAATGGAGTTGGGATACCAGGGATGATGTCTTTGTATAACGAAGCCCACCGCTTTGATGATCCTTCATCGCTGAAACGTTTTTATGAACAAATGGACGATGCTGTTAAAGCCTCCCGGTGTATTGCCTGTCAAGAATGTGAAAATCGTTGTCCTCATCAACTTCCCATTGCGAAATTGATGAAAGAAATTGCTGAATATTTCGAAAAAGTTTAGTTGCTGGATTAGTCTTCTTTTAACAGGCGATTTATGGTACTTTTTCCAAGGTGGAGCACTCGAGCGATTTGGCGATTGCTTGCCATGGAGTTTTCTCTGATTTTCTGGATCCATTGTTTGCGTTCTTCGTAGGTGCCTTCCTGGAATTTATCTGGAGCGACGAAGGAATTGATGAACTGAAGCAGTTCTTTGTCTGTATAATGTTCGCGGGTTTCGATATCAAGGCAATGATCGTTTTCGATTTTTTTTAAGTGGGTCAGAAGCATCCATTTATTTCCAATCATGCCAATAGCTAACTTAGGATCAATTAAATAGGGTTTTTTTTCATACTCTTGATAACTGGACCAGGGATAGTAAGATACTTTTTTTACCAGGCCAGCTTTAACTGGATTTTGGTGGATATAGCGAAGGGCTGTGAGAAAGTAACTATCATCTTGAACTGGCTCTGATTTATAACGATTTTGAAATAGATGTCCACGGCGTTTGTAAACTTTATTGAAATACATGGCGTATGGGGTTATGATGCGCTGCAAGGCTTTACCCAGGCTGTCTTGATGGGATTGAAGGAGCAAGTGGATATGGTTGGGCATGAGACAATAGGCGTAAAGTTTGAATTCTTCTTTTTCTTTGGACTTTCCTATATAGCTAAGAAATTTAAGAAAATCATCGGTATTGTTGAAGATATTTTCTTTGTCTATACCACGAGCCATCACATGATAAATTCCGCTACTACTCAGCACTCTGCTTGTTCTTGGCATCTTCCACCTGTTGTTTCAAAAATTACTTTTGATTTTACCATAAGTGCTCTTCACCGCAAATACCTCTATTTAGTTGCGTGTACTGGGTCACAGGGACGCTTTAAATGACCCATTAAAAAGATTGATGTAATATCTTATAAATCTGCACCTAGGGGAAAGGTGTTAACTGCATGTAAAAAAAATATTAAATTAGTTTATTAATAGAATTCAATTTAAAGTTTTAATGTTCTGCGAATAAAGTAAGTCATAAGAAAATTTATCGCATGTTGAACAATATTATTAATGGGACGTACAAAGCGTCCCCTTGGCCCCGTCCTCTATGAAAAGCCTCCTGTCAAGTATGTAGGTATTGTTTTTTGCTTC
>CAZMFK010000079.1:0-6924 GCA_964565545.1 uncultured Caldisericota bacterium
AGGTGGAAACACCGCGGGTAATACCTTTTAGCAGTATTCCCTGAGCGTTTTTAGCAGTGACAGTGATACGGTAAATACGATTATCTGCAGCAGTCAGCAGGAAGTCAGGTTCTCCAGGAACCTGGAATTCGGTTCCAGCTTGGTCTTCAGTGTTGACAATGGAGTATTCGAGGGTAGGAAGGACTACATTGACCGTAACTTTGCCATAATGCTTTCTATCCGCAGTATAAACAAAAACTTCAAAGTTACCTTCATCATTGGCACAGAAGCCACGGAAAGTATATTTGCCATCTTTGGCTAGCGTAAAGTCAATATCGATAGGCTGGAAAGGATTGGTGGGTGTAGAGTATAGCCTGCGGTTGCTGATCTTGGTACCATCATCGTTGTGAAGGTCAGTACGAAGCCAGTAATATTCGGGTAGAGGGTCAGGATGAGGATCTTTGAAGAGATGGTTCCAGATGTCTTCGTTATCGACGGTACGGAATCCAACTTCATTGGGAACTCCAACGGAAAGATCCACGGGATTTCCTTCATCATTGGTGACCACAAAAGTCAGCGGGGATACAGGATCGATCAATTCAGGAGTTATTCCAGCAGTCAGAGGATTGGGCTGGACAGAAACAGTAAGGTCATTTAAGGGGACCACTTCAATAAATTTCTGACCGGACAGATAAACTTCGTGGGAATACTGAGGAACGTTGTTGCCGAAGTTGTAAAGCGGACGGAAAGAGCGATCGTTGTTGTCGTCGCCATATTTGTATGCGGTAACCATAATAGGAAGTCGCTCGTGTTCAGAAATGACGTGATCCGGTTCGCCTCGTCGGCCACCGAAATCAAGTCCGGTAGTGGTAACCATAGCCCCATTGGAAGCAGAAAGATCAAAGACATAGACACCATTGTTGCGCTGGAAGGTCCGAGCATCAATGACGCCTCCTGCCCAGGTATTGGTAGCCAGGTCATAAGTTCCGATAATTTCTGTTTCATGGTCAGCAAAAGAAATCTTGCCATCTCCGTTTAGATCATCATCACGGAAATATTGAGGCGAAAGGGATGAGTAGTCAGAAGAAACAGGAGGATTGGTAAGCCATCCATCACCAGCACCATCATAAAGCTTGGTACGAGGGTTGAGTACTCCCCGATCCTGCCATATGTAAACAAACGCATCGTTTACAGGTTGGACTGTTTGGAAAGCAGAGTATTCTTTCAGTGTGGCAGTAATCTTATTATCAATGTCTACTGTAATTTCATTAATATCGGTGTTAATCTCCAGCGCATGAACATCTACACCATCTGTGGGAGGCTCAGCACAACAATCCTGGAAGATTTTCATTGTGCCATCCCATAGAGTAACTTCAAGGGAAATAACTCCATGGCTAACAGGAATTAGCTCTTCAATACGGAATACATTTTCCAATCCGCGATAATCCAACTGACGGTTGGCGACTAAAATGGGATTGGTGTAATCATATGCACTGTCAAGATTGCGATTGGTCCAATTAGCACCCCAGGCATTTTCATAGTATTCCATATTAGTGGAATCTATTACAAAATCGCCAGACCAATCATAGCTGATAGGCACATTACGCAGGCCATTGTACTCAAAACCTGTAACTACTGCCTGATTATCTTCATTAATTACTTTAGGTCGCACAAAAGGACCTCTTACGCGAAGCCTGCGGATACGATATTCTGCTGGAGTTTCGCGATCGAGTGACAAATGCATGCCATTCATATCCTTAAGTATGAAATAAAGCCCATAGTCAGTCAGCGGGAAGAATTCGGTACCTAACTTATTAAAGTCGGTAAAATTATTGTAGTCAACATTGTCGTACCAATACCACCACCAAATAGCAGGATAAGCATTCCAACCATTGTGGTGCTCATTGCTTCGAGTGGTTCCGCTGGATACAACCGATCCCTGAACTCGACCAGTGTGAGTTTGACCACCTGGGTAAGATCGGAAATCTTTTCCAACGTCAAGAATCAAGGGATTATAGGGAGCTTGAATCTGAGGAGTGGGAACATTTAATGGCGACAGGGCATTGGGTCCATTAGTATAGTTGATGAGTGAATTTTGCAATGCATGGTCTACAATATTGAATTCAACAAAGTTGACATAAGGATCAGGAGGAAGGACTTTCAGTTCAATCATGCCATTATAGTCTATGCCCATGCTTTCATAACGACGCAAACCGCTTCCGGCAACACTGAAATCACGGACAAGATCCATGTCAAACATACCAACCGGAGCTGACCGTTCATCAACGATGAAATAAGGAGGATGCTGGATAGTGGAGTTGTAGTCATAAAGCACGTTATAGGTAAAGGCCTGAAGCTTAAGGTTGGAGGCAGCATCCCTGGGAGCTACTGCTACCTGGACTTCTCCTCCATCATCGGTACCCGTGCGTTCTCCATAATTCATAAGATACACAGGAACACCATAAGTAACAATAAAGAATGTGGGAAGAATTTCGCCATTGATACGGAAGGAAGCATCGAGGTTGGTTCCAAAGGTATCTCCATAACTTATAGCGCCCATGCGTTTGAAGGCATCCCCTGGAATAGTGCAGGTAGTAGTCCCTGCTGAACAATCCTGGTCCATATAGAAACCGCGACGGGTTTCTTCGGTATAATTAGGAATATCCTGGGGAAGAGTGGATCCCAGAGTAAACTTGGGATTAGGGCTTACCAATCGATCGCCTGCATCCAGCATGCCCGGATGAGGACCGTCGTCCAGCCAGTGCCAATAGAGGTAAGTTCCATCGGCATTAACCTGAACAATGATTTTTTGATCCGTAGGTATCATGCTGCGACGTGAAGGATCTGCAGGATTCAACTCCATAAGTAGACCGGTGAAAAGATAATCGATCCCAGCACCGGTAGCATTATAGAAGGCAGCTGTTTCTTCTCCGCCGGGGACTGCAAGTACAATCCCGTTGGGATCATTGACATCGTTGGGATTGTCAGCATCCACCAATTTCAAAGTAAGATTGGGGAATCGTTGATCCAGGATGCCAATGCATTTTTTATTGGAAACAAATCGAATATCTTCTGGAGCTACTTCATAACGCTTCTGGTCATAGCAATCAAAAGTATTCATCATCTCTTCGGGGAAGGTAGGCACATTATAAGCTGGAGGAGACCAGGCAACGCTACCCTTGGCCTGTCCAACGCGGAAATTGGAATTGTCGTGCATGCGCCAGAAAGGATCAATGATGGGCATGGATTTGGTATTACCTTGAGCATCCAGATAATATGTTTTTGGTGCAGGCTCAGCTACACCGCCATCATCTTTAATAGCAACAACACGAACCCGAAGGTCATAATCCTTGAGCATGTACTTTCCACTCTTATACTCCGTTTTCCATCCATAACTCTTGCCATTAGGAGGACAAGAACCGCGGTAAGGAGTGAACTGGAAAGTAGCCTTGGGATTTTGAGCTGTAATAACTTTCATGGTTTCGTGGAGTTTAAGCCCTTCAGGCCCTTCCACGTTTCGAATCATGATGTAAACTTTTTCAGCAGGGAAATACTGGCCATTTTCCCAATATTCATCCCGAGGAGGAGGAACAACAGTAACATCAATTTGGCTGGTCTGTTCGACTTTAAAAGGTCGATCTATCTGAACGTTCATTCCCAAAGTTTGAGAAGGATAAACTTCCCAATCAATGTAACGAAAATCTGAGTTTTTACCCATAGTCAATCCATGGACAGGACTGTCATAAAGCCAAAAATTGGGTTTGGTGCCAATCGCTGATCCACAGGCATAGGTTACGTCAGAAATGGTTACTGAAGTCAGACGGATATCTTCGGTACGTACTCGGTAAGGAGTAAGCCAAATATCACCATAGTTAATTTCTTGGTCCAAAGAAAGCACCAATGCATTCCGGTTGGTGGTATCAAATAAGCGAGTATATTGAGGGAATAAATTCGAAATCTGCCAAACTTGATAATTGCCTGGCAAGTTAGCTTCCAGATCAGGATCTCCTGCAACTAGAGCTTTGTAGGGCAAGCGGTTATGATAGCGATTCAAGCGAATATCGCCTGCATCAATAACATTATTGTTGTTTATATCAATGTAAGCAGCAACAAAAGCAATATTCACCGCATCATAAATTGCCAGGATATTGGCCTGAGTATTGTAGTCCCATCCGCTCAAGCCATCAAAATCCCTGCCAGTAATAACAGATCCGGGTAGATATCTCGGATTAGATGAGAAATCAACTATTCGGATATCTCCTGGAGTGGGTCCACCAGATCCATCAACATCAAGATAAAGGATTGTATTATACAATTCAACGCCAGTGTCAGGATCTTTGATGCCCAGATAATATCGATAAGCCTGGCCTACAAAGTCCAGGTCTCCCATCAGATAGATATCTTCGCCTGGATCATAGGTCCAGTTGTAAGGAATATCTTTTTCGGGCCATTCTTTATCAAAGAAAAGATTGTTGGCAGCAAAAAGAGTCAGGGGCAAGGTAACGTCAGCATCTCCGGTAGAAACGGTAGAGCCAGCTTTGTATCGAATAACGTTGCCGCCAACGGTAAGGGTAACATCGGTCAAGCGGATGTCACCTGCAGAAACTAAATCATTGTTATCCACATCACGGTAGATGGTTTCACCGCAGCCGTAGCCATTGTCATCTATGTCGTCCGTGTCATAGAATTTTACATTGTTCGGGAAAGGAAGAAGGGCTCTTCCAAAGTCTTTTTCGGAATAGAAGTGGCTGCTTGCGCCAAGAAATTCTTCTCCGGTCCGTCCTTCACGATAATCATCAGAAAGATTGTTGGGATAAAGAAGATCAAGAGAAGGAGGGGTTGCTCCAATATTCATGCCGATATTGTTGTCAAAACCATTATCTTTCCAAATCTGTACTCCAATGTATTCTCTATATTTAAGGTTAATGTTTTGGAAAGTAGTGGCAGGAATATTAAACAAGTTGCCAGTAGGATCGAGTACAGTGCTCTTCTGGATACTTTGAGCAATGGGCTTTACATCGCCATTGGGCGAGTGAAGCCTTGCTGCAGTGGTAGAGGGAATCATACCCTCCCATACATCAGTCTGGATTGACAAATTATATGGCGGGTGGTTGCATCCTCCCCAAAGGACTTCTGCCAAAAGAAGCACATCGGCAAATACCCGTGGAACAAGGGTAAAGTCCATTTTAGTAGTGGGAACCATCTGAATAACAGAATTAATCTGTCCACGGTTTCTATCTTTTTTTAATGTTCTTTCATTGACAATGCCATTAACATTAGTCAAACGATGATCGCCAGGAGTGACTTTACCGTTATCTTCGATAGTAACCATCGTTGGATCAGAGTTTTGTTTTTCTCGGTAAATCCATTCGCCAAAGTCATACTGATACCAGTAAGGACCCCAGCCTAAATCACCAGGACGACGAATATTGTCTACATGGACTTCGTCTTCGACTGCAGGAACTCGGAAGCCATCACGATCAAAATTGATGACAAAGCGCCATAGCTGTTTGTTGACGTCCGTTGTCATGGGATTGAAGGAAATGATGCCTGCAGCATCATAAGCACAATCCCAATCAGTAGTCTTGACAATCGAACCTGGTGGATAGTTGCGAACTTCGCCGTTAACCAAAATGGACACGGGAGTTAAGCGCATGTCCCCTTCCTGCACCCAGTATAAGCGGTTGTAGGTAGGATCAGTATGAATACCTTTGCGATAGATATATTCTCCTGGATCATAGGGAGAACGATGCACGTAATTGTCGGAAGGAACAGGAACTTCAACGACAGTATCTTTAAGATCAGGCTGTTGCCCTTCAGTAGAAGCATTGTCAGTATGAAGTTCGTCACCTTGGTTTACTCGATATTGATTAGCAGGAGGAGGATTTATCCCTCCAGGGGTGCTGTAATACCATAAGTGACCATTTAAAGGTTGATCCATATATGTTAATGTTTGAGCAGCAGGAGTGCCCCAATAGACAAAATCCACCAAGGGATATGCCATTTCAGCGTCCCAGTCAAGCAGGGGCTGGCTTTGAACAGGGGTGGGCGATGGACCTTCGCCATATCCAAGAGGAAAGTCAGGCATATCTCCCCAGCCCATACGGAAAATCCTATTACTGCGAGTTCGATCCCAGAAGTAAATAATAGGATTGCCATCTTCGTCTTTGTGTTGGTCAAGAAGATCAAATCGTGGGTTTTCAGGGTCCAGTATGTAGGGTCCTTGGGTATTATTGGCACTGGAAGGATCAACGCGAGCTAAAGTATTGCGAGTACAGCTGGAAACGTGTTTCGGGAAATTAGGAACGAAATCAGTAAAGTGATCATAACTATACAAACCGTTTAAGTTGGTCGGATCAGCAGGTTCAAAATAACGAGGATCATTAAATACTCCGTCTGGATCCAACCAAAGCTGTCCGGCACTATCATATACAGCATACCAATGCTCATAAACCTGAGACCGTCCAGCTGCAGGTTTTACTTCAAGATAAAAGTCAGTCCAGAAAAGAGGTTCAGTATGGTAAACCCCAATATTTTCCGGAGTTGAAATACGATCAACTTCTCTACGGAAGAATGCAGAAACGTTAATGTCTTTTCCATGAACTCTAAAAGTGGCCGAGTTAACATCAGGCATAGGAAAATCATCATTTCCCCAACCTGTATTGCTGCCTTTTTGCCAGGGAAACCATTTTCCCCCTTCAAGTTGTTTTCCGTCTCTGTCAAACTCAATGGGAACCCAACGTACAGCAATGAATGTCGCATTTTTGTTTTCAGCTGCTTTTACAGGAATGGGTGTTATGCCAACCTGAAATATGCTAGCAGCCATCAAAGTGACTACTAACCAGCTTAGCGCTTTCTTCATGCATTTTCTCCTTTCTTGAGTGTAATTTAGCAATATAGCGCCAAATTAGCCTCACTCTTAGTGAGGACATCATATAAAGACCT
>CAZMFK010000080.1:0-6804 GCA_964565545.1 uncultured Caldisericota bacterium
AGAGTTGTTAAAACCCACCAGAATTTATGTTAAAGAAGTTATGGCTCTGCTTCATCAAGAAGTGAAAATCAAAGGAATGGCCCATATAACAGGAGAGGGATTTTTAAATATTTTGCGCCTTTCTTCTCCAGCACATTATATTATTGAAGATTTACCTCCAGTTCCATGGATTTTTGATCATATTAAAAAAGCTGGACAGCTAAGCGATGTTGAGATGTACAAAGACTTTAACATGGGAGTAGGGTTTGTCCTGATAATTGACAAAAATGATTTGAGCAGATGCTGCCAAATCCTTCATGAGCAACAATCCCAATACACTGTTCTTGGTTACATCCAAACCAGCGAAACTAAACGAATTGACCTGCTTCCAAAGAAAATATACAGTTGTGGCAATAATTTCGAATATAGCGGTTAGCAAAAACCGAATTTCAAAGTATTAGTTGCCTGGATAAGTCATAATTATTCTTTTGCTTT
Organism: uncultured Caldisericota bacterium; assembly: GCA_964565545.1. GTDB lineage: Bacteria > Caldisericota > Caldisericia > UBA6126 > UBA6126 > T3SED10-260. The sequence continues at coordinate 475 of CAZMFK010000080.1, forward strand.
CTGCTTCCCATACAATGGAAGCTCCAAAGGCTTCCCCGATAAATCGCAAAGGCACAAAAGTCCGGCTATGCCTAATCATAGGGGGGACATCAAGATAATGCTCTTTGCCATCAATCAAAGCTTTCAAGCTGCCAATCACAACTTCTATTCTTTTTTGTTCCATGGAAATCACTGCTTTTTGTTGATCAGAAAACCACTCTACTTTAGCTCCAAAGGCTTCCCCGATAAATCGCAAAGGCACAAGAGTTCGACCGGATTCAATAAAAGGCGGAGCATCCAAAGCTATCCTTTGTCCATTAATATAGGCTGACGGAGATCCAATTTGCAGCTCAATGATAGTGCGCTGGTTTCTTTCAGACATTAAAATGGCTTGCAATCTGGAGTTTCCAGTGTCAGCGACAAAGATTTCCGAATTAAATCCTGTAACAGAAGAGGGATGAGCAAATGAGCCAGCTTTTTCAGTATAGCCTTGTGCTTTTTTGGGGTAGGCTATTGCGCCATGATTGCCTATTTGTTGTATTTGCTCCCCTCTTTTTGAAAGGATTTCAATCAATCCCTCGCTTTGATTTAGCATTATTAGATAATCATCTAAAAAATGAAAATCCACTCTTTGAGAAGGAGATTCCTGGCCAACAGAAAAACTGAATAAAAGGCTTCCATCTTTAGCATATACATTCATTTTCTTTAATAGGGAAAGGAAAATAAAAACATTACCTGATGTATCAACTTTACATATACTGTGCTGAGCATGAGAAACAGATTCATGACGTTTGATAACAGTTTTGCCCACCTCAGGTGAATTTTCTAAAAAAGAATATAAAATACCATCAAACCAGGAATAAATATAAATCATATCATCAAGAGCACGAACATAAACATAAGAACGAGGAGGAATGTAATCTGGAAGCTTGATTTCAATAATTTTTCCATGAATGGGGTCATATTTGAAAATCTGGATATTTATCCCAAGAATAATTATATAAAGCCATTTATCAGAGGCATAAAGATGTATTTTGGAATTCTGATCAAGCATGACGGGTAGATCAGAAGGATAAAATGATCTTAAGACTTGATTTTCCTGAAAGATAATAAAACGCTGAGTAAGCTGATCGTAAGTTGCTATAAAAGAGTTATTTGCTGCAATGGCTATAGGAGCTAAAAGCTGTGAATTCTGACTTTTAACCGGAAGGAAAACCTCTTTTTGATCGGAGTGGAGAAATTGTAGAATACCTGATTTTGCATTTGGAATCAGCAAAGAGTAAGAGTTGAACCCACAAAAGTTGTATGCTAGATGTGCATGGTTTTCAATAGTGAGTTGGCCTGAAGACAAAGGCATACCCTGTAGATCAACATAAGCATAATGAAATTGTTGTCCTATAACGACAACTTGTTCATTGTAGGTTGAGGATATGCGTACAGGGTTAGGAATCAAATTATAAGGCAATTCAGCTTGAAACTGGAAATCGCCCTTCGAATCAAGGTATACGAGGTAAGGTACTTTAGTATTTGTAGCATTGTAAGCCATTCCCAGTATTAAAATCTGATCATTCATGCAATAAAAATCAATAAATTGGTGATTTGAAGCATCAAAACTAATGGGTTTTGAATGATTTAAATCTGATAGGCTACAAAGTGAAAAACGAAGCGTGAAAGGATTAAAAAGTAGGATGGTTTTTTGTGAAAGTGGCAATAATAGAGAAATTCCAGACTGATAATCAGGAATTTGGTTCAAGGATACTTGATGTAACTTTAGACCCGCTTCGTCATAAACGGTTAACTGGTCTTGAACATGTATAAAAATGTAACCATCCGGGCTGGATCTAAAAGAAAAAGATTTATTTTGGCTGAAAAGGTTTTCTGAAAGAAAAAAGGAGCGAACATAGTTACCATTATGATTACATATGATAACCGACGATTTTAATAAATCTAAAACAGCTAAATGTTGGCTGCCCAGGAGCTGAACGCTAACAGGCATACCTGATTCGCCTTCTATTGGACCATACCCTAATATTTTAAATTGATTTGTTGATGGCTGACCATTAACAGAAAAAAAAGGAAAATTGAAAATTGCACAGAAAAGTAAAAGAATCAACAAGATGTTTATAAATTTTTTTTGTAAGTTACTAAAAATTCGTGGTTTATTGATTAGAATGGTAAAATTGTTCATATTTTTTAAAGCCTTTCATGATGATGATGAACATCTTTTTTGTACTTCCCTGGCTCATCAATATCATACGACGAATAAATGGAATAATCCTGATTAAACCAATCAAGGCAATTAATGAAGCAGTAATTATCATCCATGCAGGTTTATCAGTTAACCAGGCAACCAGGGGAAAGGTTAAAACACATATTCCGAGACCAAGAGATAAATTTCTGCTGATTGCTACCAGGATAATAAATGCAAGAAACATCAAAGGAAATTCAGCTGGAAAAAGAGCAAATAAGATGCCTGCACTGGTTGACCCACCCTTTCCTCCTCGAAAGCAAGTAAAAATTGGCCAATTGTGGCCAATTAGTGCCATTGAGGCACATGCTCCCACCCAAAAGGGACTCAAATTCATTTGGTGGTAAGCTATGGTGACAGGCAAATAACCTTTCAAGGCATCAATTAACAAAGTAGCAATGCCTTGAATCCAACCAATTGATTTAAAAACATTGTATGCTCCAGAATTTTGTGTGCCAACATCTTGGATGTCTTGTTTCAAGTATTTTTTTCCAAAAAGGAAAGCGGTTGGAAAGGAGCCCAAAACATAACTCATGAATGCTGAAACTAAGGCTATTTGAGTCATACAACCTCCTGAATCTAATTATATCTTGAAATATGGACTTATTAAAGCTTAGCTTTTAAAAAAAAATGAGTATGATAAACTTTTTTCCGATAATGTATTTGATTTTATGGGAGGTAAAAAATGAGCAATATTAAAGCTGGATACAAATATACAGAATCCGATGAATGGGTAAGTATTGATGGCGACATTGCCGTGATTGGCATTTCAGACTATGCTCAGCAACATTTAGGGGATATTGTTTTTGTTGAAATGAAAGATACGGGTATCAAACTAAAAAAAGGCGAAGTATTAACTACGATTGAATCAGTTAAATCTGCCTCAGACATATTTAGCCCGCTTTCAGGAGAATTAATCGAAATTAACTCTGAGCTTGACGCTGAAGCAGGGTTAGTTAATCAGGATCCTTATGGCAAAGGATGGATCGCTAAAATAAAAATTGAACAAAAAGAAGAATTGGATCAGCTTATGGATCATAGCTCATATGAAAAATACAGGCAGGATTAGTCATGCAGTATTTCCCTATAACTGATAAAGATCAAAAGGAAATGATGGAAGCCATTGGCATTTCTTCCATGGAGGCTTTATTCAATGTTATACCAGGTGAATACAGGCTAAAAAACTTGTTAAATTTACCTGATGCTTTATCTGAACTAGAGCTAAGTCAACATATTGAGAAAATTGCTTCATTAAACCTGAACGAATCAACATCTACCAGCTTTATTGGCGAAATCTCATACCGTCATTATATTCCTGCCATTGTACGTTCTCTGGCTTTTCTGCCCCAGTTTTACACAGCTTATACTCCATATCAGCCTGAAGTAAGTCAGGGAACACTTCAATCAATATATGAGTTTCAATCCCTGATGACAAATCTAACTGGAATGGACTTGACCAATGCTTCAATGTATGATGGAGCAAGTGCTGCTGCTGAAGCAATGATCATGATCTGTCAGCATAAAAAAAAATCAAAGGTATTGATGAGCTCCCTGATACATCCTGCTGTAAGCTCTGTTCTAAAGGCATATGCTCTTAACAAGGATATCGAAATAATTACTATATCCTCAGATGAGGGAAGCCTTTCATTGCAAGAATTAAAAGAATATGCAAAAGATGATGTAGCTTTAGTCATTTTTCAAACCCCAAATGTTTTTGGCATTATCGAAGATGTTCAACCGATTGCTGAAATTGCTTCATTACAAAATATTGCTCTCTGTGCTGTAATTTTGGAACCTTTATCTTTAGGGATTCTAAAACCTCCAGGACTTTATGGTGTAGATGTTACCGTGGGAGAAGCTCAATCATTTGGAATTCCTGCCTCTTGTGGAGGTCCTGGAGTTGGTTTTTTTTCATGTAAAAAAGAATATATTCGAAAAATTCCAGGAAGAATTGTTGGTAAAACTACTGATGATGAGGGCAGAACGGCTTTTGTCATGACCTTAAGAGCTCGTGAACAAGATATCAGAAGAGAAAAAGCAACTTCGAATATTTGTACTAACCATGCCCTGTGCGCATTGCAAGCGACGATATATTTATCTGCATTAGGTGAGCAGGGATTAAGAATCCTTGCTGAGCAAAATATTCTTAAAAGCCATATAGCTATGGAAGCTCTTCAAGATGTTCCAGGCATTACTATACCATATAAAAAGCCCTTTTTTAATGAATTTCTTGTTCAACTATCGAAACCAACAGATTATGTACGAAAGGCTCTGCAGGATAAAAATATTCTTGTTTCTAACTCAATGCTACAATCTTTTTATCCTTATTTGCATAATCCACTCATCATCAATCTAACAGAACTAAACACCCAACAGGATATTGATATGCTGACTCAAACCATGAAAGAGGTTTTGTCATGACGGAAGCTTTAATCTATGAATATTCTCAAGCTGGTAAAAAAGCGCATTCTCTAAAAGAGTTGTTAGCTGAAGAAAAACTACGCTTATCTCAGTGGATACCTGATGGATGGAAAAGAAATATTATTGGCTTGCCTGAAGTATCTGAGCCTGAGATTGTCAGACATTTTACTCGCTTGGCGTCAATGAATTATGGTGTAGACACTGGATTTTATCCTCTTGGTTCATGCACAATGAAGTACAATCCGAAAATTAATGAATGGTGTGCAAGCCTCGAAGGCTTTGCTCGTGCCCATCCACTACAGGATTATTTGACGCTCCAGGGATCTATGCAGCTCATGTATGAGCTAAAAACCATGTTAGCTGAAATCACTGGTATGGACGCTATAACTCTCTTGCCTGCTGCAGGTGCCCACGGAGAACTGGTAGGCATGATGATTGTAAAAAGATATTTTAAAGAAAAGGGACAACACCAGCGGAATAAAATGCTTATCCCTGATTCTGCGCATGGAACAAACCCAGCATCAGCTGCAGTTGTTGGTTTTCAAACGGTAGAAGTCAAATCCAGACAATGTGGCCAGATTGATATTGAGCATTTAAAAACATTGTTAAATGACGAAATAGCTGGCATTATGCTTACCAATCCAAATACTGTTGGTGTTTTTGAAGCTGAAATTAAAGAAATAGCTGACTTATTGCATCAAAATGGAAGCCTTTTATATTATGATGGAGCTAATATGAATGCGCTACTTGGTCAAGCTAGGCCAGGAGATATGGGTTTTGATATTATCCATTTAAATCTCCATAAAACTTTTTCAACCCCTCACGGTGGTGGTGGTCCTGGCTCAGCTCCAGTTGGCGTTAAAGCCTCGTTAATTCCTTTCTTGCCTGTACCTGATATCGAAAAAATAGAAAATGTATATGCATGGAAGGAAAACTACCCTCATACAATTGGTCGAATTCGACTTTCAGGAGCCAATTTTTTAGTTCTGGTAAAAACATATGCCTGGATACTTAGTATGGGAGCGCAAGGATTGAAAAAAGCTTCTGAGTATGCAGTTTTAAATGCTAATTATATTCGCGAAAAACTTAGTAAACATTATCAAGAAAGCGCTAAATGTATTTGCATGCACGAGTGTGTAGTTTCAGCTGAATCATTTCTTTCCCATGGGATCAAAGCAAAAGACATTTCAAAGCGAGTTATTGACTATGGAATGCACCCTCCAACCAATTATTTTCCTCTGATTATCCCTGAATCGCTAATGATAGAACCTACGGAAACTGAATCAAAAGCTACCCTCGATAAATTCATTGAGACAATGATTAAAATCGCTGAAGAAGCAAAAAATAATCCTGAACTATTACTCCAAGCACCCCACCATACCCCTGTGGGTAGGCCTGATGAGGTTAAAGCTGCCAAAGAGCTGGATGTTGCTTATAAAGCGTGGTAACTGTTTTTGTGCTAAAAACGCGATAAGATCATAAACAAAAAAGAAGCTTTATGCTATACTCGTTATAAATTCCCTTTTGGGGAACGAAATGATACCGAGGAATGATGACTGTACTAATAACGGGTAACGATAAAAACTTGTTTGACGTATATCAAAAAATTCAACCATCCTTATTAACTCACCGGGTACATTTTTTACTTGATCCTCAACTTAATCAGGAGACTTTATTTCAAT
>CAZMFK010000081.1:0-6792 GCA_964565545.1 uncultured Caldisericota bacterium
GGATATTTGTACTATTCCTTCTTCTCTTGCTGGACTTCCTTCGGTTTCGATTCCTTATGGAAAAACTCGAGCAGGCTTGCCTATTGGTATGCAGATAATTGGTCCGCGTTTTTCAGAAAAAATGCTTCATCGCATCTCCCAAATGGTGGAGAGTTCAAATGAATCCTGAAATGAAAATCGGGGTAGAGGTTCATGTTCAGCTTGCTACCCAAAGTAAGTTGTTTTGTTCCTGCCCATCTCATTACGGCGCAGATCCAAATACTTTGATTTGTCCAGTTTGCATGGGATATCCTGGAACTCTTCCTGTTTTAAATAAAGATGCAGTTCGAAAAGCAGTTACCCTGGGGATTTTCCTGCATGGACATATTCATTCTGTATCCTGGTTTGAGCGGAAAAATTATGTTTACCCTGACCTTCCAAAGTCTTACCAGATTACACAACATGATGCCCCTTTGATAACTGAGGCTTATATGGACACGATTGAAGGTCGGGTACATATTTCCAGAATTCATCTCGAAGAAGACAGCGCAAAAATAATTCGGACAACCAATCCTCCATCACTGTTGGTTGATTTTAATAGATCAGGCATGCCTCTGCTGGAAATAGTCAGTCAGGCGGAAATGAGTGACTCCATGCAGGTCCTTGCTTTTTTAAAAGAGCTCAGGTCCACTCTAATTTCTTTAGGCATATCCTCCTGCAAGATGGAAGAAGGCGCTCTCCGTTTTGATGTTAATGTTTCGCTTTCTCTTGATAGTGGATCTAAAGGGGAGAGAGTGGAGATAAAGAATTTGAATTCCTTTCGTTTCGTAAAAGAGTCTATTGAGTATGAGTATCAACGTCAGACCCAACTTTTAAAGCAGGGAAAGACCATCCTAAGTGAAACCCGGGGATTTGACGAAAAGAAACGTCAAACCAGAACGTTAAGAAAGAAAAATCCAGCGCTTGAATATCGGTATTTTCCTGAACCGGATATGGGAATTTTACAAATCAGCAGGGATGAAATTGAATCTTTGCGAAGGGATCTTGCCCTTAAAAACACCAACTATGCGAATTTGCCAGAAAGAAAGGAGCCTTAACATGCCCAGAATTTATGATCAGTCCAGAACACCTTATTTGGATGCTGTGAAAGAATACATTCAAAAGGGAAGAACTGCTTTTCACATGCCTGGACATAGTCGCGGAAGAATAGCCCCGGAAGAATTGGTAACTCTTTTGGGGGAACAAATTTTTCAAGCTGACTTGACGGAAGTTGAAGGCCTGGATTATCTCCATAAGCCTGAAGGAGTCTTGAAGGAAGCACAAGAGCTGGCAGCAGATGCTTTTGGAGCTGATCATTCTTTTTATTTGGTCAATGGCAGCACTGTGGGAGTAATTGCTATGATTTTGGCAGCAGTAAAACCGGGAGAAAAGCTTATCGTCCAAAGAAATTCCCATCGTTCTGTAATTGCTGGCCTTACTCTTGGCAATGTCAAGCCTGTTTTCATCCAATCAAGGCTTCATCCCGAAATGTATATGATGACAGGCATTACTCCGGAAGATCTAAAGGAAGCTATCGAAAGCAATCCTGATTGTTCTGCAGTTTTGCTAACTTCTCCCAATTATTTTGGTATGGCTGAAAATATTCAGGAACTCATTCGGATCGCGCGCGAAAACAATCTAACGGTATTAGTTGATGAATCCCATGGCGTTCACTTTCATTTTCATCCCCATCTGCCTACTTCTGCAGTTGATCTGGGTGCGGACATGGTCACCCAGAGTGTCCATAAAACCCTGCCAAGCCTAACCCAAACTTCTATACTTCATTTGAATGGAGACCGAATTCCCAGAAGAAGAGTTCAGACTTTGCTTGCCTACCTTCAAACTTCTTCCCCAAACTATCTTTTTATGGTATCCCTTGATGCAGTTAGAAAACAAATGGCTCTTCATGGAAAAGAGCTCATCGATAAAGCTATTGAAACAGCTGATGAAGCGAGGGCACACATTAAGAAGATGCGACATATTTATTCTTTTCGTGATGAAATTATTGGTAGTTACGGAGTCTGCGATTTTGACCCCACCAAATTGACTATCTGTGTTAAAAACAGTGGATATACTGGATTTGAAATGGAAAAAAGGCTGAACCAGGATTTTAATATTGAAATTGAGTTGGCTGACCTGGCCAATATCCTCTGCTTTATAACTGCAGGCAATACCAGACAAGACCAAGAGCAACTGATTGAAGCTCTGAAGCATTATGACCAGCATCCCATAGCTATTCAATCCCACGACATTACCCGTCTTCCCCGAATTCCCAATCTGATCATGACTCCAACAGAAACTTTTGCAATGGAGCCGGTATTAATGGATTTTGAGATTGCTGATGGCCAAATCGCCTTTGAAGTAATCGCGCCTTATCCTCCTGGTATTCCTTATACTTGTCCTGGAGAAATCATCACCCAGGAAGTGATCGACCTGGTAACCGAACTTCGTTCCATGGGCTCCGTGATCCAGGGATTGAGTATTGACAATAAGGTTAAAGTCGTTAAATACTAATAGGTTGAAGGAGATGCAATGATTAGTGATGAATTGTTTAAAAAAATTCAAGAGCTTGAAAAACAGTCCGAAAAAATAATAGCTCAAGCTAAAGAAAAAGCCCTTCAAATTGAAAAGGAAACCCATCAAAAAATTCTTTCGCTTAAGGAGGAAGCTCAGTCTGCCATTGAACATTGGAGCATTGAAAAAAAGAAAGAACTTGAGCAGGAATACCAGGAGTTAAAGCTCAAATACAATCAGATGTATGAAGATGTATCTCAAAAAATCCTTGACAAACGAAATGAATTCATGCCAGAGATCATCGAAAAATTTAAAAAAGAAATTTTCCATGCCTAACGATGGCTATTGAACAACTATCAAGGATCCAGTTTGTGATTCAGAAAAGCCAATTAAAAGCTTTTAGGAATCAGCTTTTTCAAAAGGGTTTGTTCCATCTTTCTGATATCAGCCAACGACTTGAACCTTTGAAGTACTCTCCCCAGGAAGAACAAATCTTTCGTTCTCGCCTGAATAAAGTCCGATACTTGCTGGATACTTCTCAGCGGTATTCCCTTCAAAAATCTGCCTTTATTGATAATTTTATTCCAAAAAGGCCAATAATTGATCAGGATATCGTGGATTCTTTGCAATCTGATCAAATTCTTGATGAGCTTTTTGATGCTATCAAACGCCATGACGAAAACTTGATGAGCTGCCAGGATCGTTTGGATAGTATTGAAAGTGAAATAAGGCACCTAAAACCCTTTGAAGATTTTGACTTTCGCTTCCAGGAGCTTGCTTTCACTAAAATGCTATCAATATGGCTTATTGAAAGCCCACAAAATCGAGATATCGATGATATGAAAAGGCTTTTCCCCCAGCTTTTTGAATATGCTATGCTTGAGCAAGCTATTTCCAATGAGAAAATTTCATCCTTCATCCTTGTGGCTCCTGCGTCTTCTTTTGAGCATATTAGTGCTTACATCAAAAGAACAGACCTGCAGATTTTGAATATCCATAATTATCGAGGAACCCCTCTGGAAATGATTCGGGAACTTGAAAACAAAAAGGATAAACTGATACAATGCATTGAATCAAGTAAAAAAGCTTTGGCTGAACTACAAAATGAAACTCCCCGACTCTACTGCATAAGCGACATCATTGAAAGCCAGTTGTTAAAATTAAACGGAGAAAAGAAGTTTACAGCATCCAAACAGGTTGTGGTAGTGGAAGGCTATGCCAGGTCAGCAGACCTGGATGATATCAATATGTGGCTCAGGGATTCTTTTCCCAATGTTTTTATGCTACTTCACCCAGCGGATAATCATGCGCCAATAAAATTTAACAATAAAGCTTTTTTTGCTCCATTCGAATTTTTGCTACGCATGTTTGGATTGCCAAGGTATGGCATGATTGATCCAACTCCTGTCGTAGCTTTGCTTTTTTTAATACTTTTTGGAATTGCGTTTGGTGATGTTATATATGGCTTGGTTCTTGTGTTAATATGTATAGCAATTTCTAAAAAGTATGCCCATGACCTGGGAACGGTACGTTTTATGAATATGTTCAAGTATGCAGGCGTTTCCTCCGCTTTTTTTGGAGCTCTTACAACTTCCTGGGCAGGAGATTTGGTAAGCAACTACCTTAGTCCTAACCACCTGCTGCATAAAATCCATCTTACCCTTGGGCTGATCAATACCGGTCAGCATGTCATGATTCTGATGGTTGCTATTATTTATCTGGGTGTCATAGCTCAAATGATAGCCATATTTATGGCTATGCTACAGAGTTTAAAAGAAGGCAAATGGTTGCAGGCCATTCTGGACCAGTTTTCGTGGATTCTTTTCATGCCATCAGCCACTATTTTGGTGGGACAATTTTTAGTTCCCGGTTACTTTCCAGAAAACTTAGTATTATGGTCAACTCGAACGATATATTTATCCATGGGGATGATTTTCATTGGTGGCTTTATTAAAGTAAAAAATCCTATTGGAGGGTTGTTTAACGGTGTATTAAATTTTTATGGCATCCTTAGCACTTATGGAGTTTCAGCCCTGATGGCTGATGTTTTATCTTATTTACGCTTATTAGCGCTTGCGGTAGCTACCTCTTCCATGGCGATGTCTTTTAATTTGGTCTCTTTTATGTTTAAGGATATTCCTGGAATTGGGATTATTATCGTTATTATTGTTCTTATTTTCAGCAATATGCTGAATCTTTTACTCAGCGTACTGGGAGCTTTTGTCCACCCGGTGCGACTCCTGTTTTATGAGTTGTTTAGCCGTTTTTATCAGGACGGTGGTTACGAATTTGATACCTATGGATTAAGATTCAGAAATGTTTTTGTCAAACAAAGGGAGGCATAACGAAAATGACTTTTGCTCAATTTTTTGCAAGTTATCTTAATACTGGTCTTCACTGGACGGTCATTGGACTTTTTTCCTGCATGATGCTTGGAGGAATTGGTTCTGCTATTGCTTTAAACATCGCTGGAACACAGGCTGCAGGTGCATTGTCAGAAAAACCGGATCTTTTTGGCAGACTGTTTGTGCTGATGGCTCTTCCTGCCACGCAGGGCCTTTATGGCTTTGTGCTTGCTTTTTTAGGTATGCAATTAACGGGATTTAGTGCCAACGAGCCTATCAGTCTTGGTCGCGGCATTGCCCTATGCTTCAGTTTTATTTTTATTGGTCTTGTATTGCTTTATTCTGCTATCAATCAGGGAAAAGCTTCAGCAGCGGCTATTAATTTTACCGTTAAGCAACCCGAAAAATCAGGTGGTGCGTTGTTAATCCCGGCATTAGTTGAAACTTATGCTTTGCTGGCATTTGTAGCTGGTTTCCTTTTGTTGACTTTTATCATGAACAGCGCTTTCTAAAATGGACCTTCAGAAACTGACCGATCTGGTTACTCAGGAAGCAAAAAAAGAAGCAGACTTTTTGTTGGATAATGCAAAAAAAAGGTTGGAGGACTTTCTTGCTTCAGAAAAACAATTGATCAAACATAATCAAAACGAAAAGATGCAGGAAGAAACCGATCAAAACAACTCAAAACTAAATTATCTTCGCTTCAATTTGGAATCTGAGTATAAAAAGAAAGTGCTTCATTTGCGCTTTAACATCATGGAAGAATTACGCTCCAAACTTAACAGCGCTTTGCTGGAAACCATTCGCAAAGAGCCTTATCGTTATCTGGAGCTGGTTTTAAAAGACCTGAATACAGAAAATGCCAATTTTTTTATAAACTCTCATCTGGAAGGCATTGTTACTTCAGATCTTGTGCAACAATATAATCGAGAACATGGCACTTCGTTTACATGGAAGGGACTGGACAGCACTATTGATCCTGGAATTGGTCTGGAGCAAGGCACTATCCGGTATATTTTTCCTCTCGAGGAGATCGTCAGCCATTTTCTTGATAAACACTCTTCCGAAATCAATGAGAAGTTTTATGCCTGATTTAAATGAAATCATTGTAAAAAAAGTGCAGCGATCTGAAAGATACGGATTTTTGTCCGGTTTTTTTAAAGCCCGGGAAAGTTTGTTTTTATGCCTTTCAGATCTGAATTCTCTGGCCCAGGCTTTTGAAATGGAAGACTTGATGAATTTGCTGTCCGGAAAAAGATATGCCGGAGCTATCCATCGTCAGGCGGATCCTCGTGATTTTGAAAATGCTTTGTGGGAAGTGTATTTTGAAGAATTAAAAGTAGCCCGTCAATATCTTGATGATCCTTATCTAACCACATACCTGACTTACTTCCATAGCATTATTTTTTCACAAGAAGAAATTGCTTACGATGAGATAGCGCAAAAACAATTTGATCAACGCTTGAGCTATTGGGTTGCCCTGTCTTCCAAAGGCACGCCCTTTACTCGTGAGCTTTCTGCTTATGCGGTTGATCGTTTTAATATCACCGAGCTTTTTAGATCCAGGATTCACCAAAAAGACGAGTATCCTTTTTATCCTCATGGTAACCTTCCGAAATCTTCCCTTGAAGCATTATTTGATTCTCGATTTCAGCATTTATCCAAAGAAATTTTATTCTCCCGGTGGCATGCTTTTTTTGACAATGAAAAAGCCTATAAATCCCTTAGTTTTGAACTGATCCTTCGCTTTGAGTATTTCTGGCTTGACTTGATTGATAGTCTATTAGAAAGCCCTATGCGCGAACCATATGGAATCAACTATATCCTGGCTTACTTTTTAACTTTTATGCTTGAAATTGAATCTATTAAACGGCATTATTTGCGACTGAAGTTTGGACTTCCCTCTTACTGGATG